>CAZTNO010000081.1:0-5065 GCA_964614865.1 uncultured Clostridia bacterium | reverse complement strand
TGGCCATCCTCAAGGTGGAAAAGAGCAAGTTGCCGGTGGTCTTTCTGGGCGATTCGAACCGCATCGAGTTGCAAGACGACATCCTCACCGTCGGCTATCCCGCCGCTGCCGACGATCCCCAGGGGGCGTACCTGAATCCCAAGTCCAATCTCGAGGTGACCGTCAACAACGGCAAGGTGTCGGCCAAGAAGATGGACGTCAAGGGAGTGCCGATCATCCAGACCAATGCCGCCATCTCCGGGGGCAACTCGGGAGGGCCCGCCTTCAACAAGGAGAGCGAAGTGATCGGCATCACTTCGTTCGGCTCCACCCAGGCCCAGGGCTTCAACTTCATCATCCCGATCAACACCGTCAAGGAGTTCATCCGTGACGTGGGGGTGGAGTTCAACCGCGGTAGTCCGTTCAACACCGTCTACTACCAGGCCCTCGACGCGGTCTGGAACGAAAAGTGGTACGAGGCCGAGCAGAAGGTGGACGAGGCCCTCGTGTACATGAACAACTCTCCCGACCTGCTGGCCCTCAAGGTGTTCGTGACCTCCGAAAAATCCCGTCTCTCCTGGATGACCCGCATGTGGTACGAGAACCAGATGGTGGTGGTGCTCATCGGGGTCATCCTGCTGTGCGTGCTGATCCTGGCGGTCATGCTCTGGCGCAGGTCCCGCTCCCACGAAGCGATCGTCCCCCCGCCGGAGCCCCGCCCCGAGCCCCGCCCGACCCCCCGTCCGGCCGCCGCGGCTCCTCCCCCCGCCGCCAAGGGCACCTCCGGCACCGCCGCCGAGACGCTCGTGCTACTGGGCTCGATCGATATCATGGTGGGCGGGCAGAAGGTGTCCAGCCATCCGGTGACCGACCATCCCCTGACCATCGGGCGCGATCCATCCCAGGCCGAGGTGGTCATTGCCGAGGCGATCGTTTCCAAGCTCCACTGCTCGGTGTTCGCCACGGGTCAGGGGGTCAGGATCCGCGATCAGGGATCGACCAACGGCACCTATCTCGGCGACGAGAAAATCGAAGAGCACCTGCTCCACGATGGCGACGAGATCCAGTTGGGCAAAAAGGGGACGGTCAAGCTCGTCTTCCATGCCGGGTGAAACAACCCGGGGACAACAACCGGGCGGCAGAGCCGGTGGCTGTTGCCCCTGTGGCCCTCGCTCGCTTGCTGGCCGGGGGCCGTCAGAGGTAGCGGGAAAGTTCGACGATCTCGGGGGGATCCCGGCGGGTCCACAGGGTCTGCGGCAAGGCGGCGAGGCGTGCCCGGGCGTCGGCTTCGCTGGCTGCTACCCCGCAAAACACCACGAAGCAGGTGCGGCTTTCGCGGTTCTTTTCCAGGATGAAGAAGTCTTCTTTGCGGGGCAACAGGTCGTAGGCTTCGCGGATCCAGCGTGGGTCGCAGATCATCTCCAGCAGGATGGCGTAGCGGGGCCCCTGTTTTTTCAGGGTTTCGTGCCACCGGCGCGCCGCGGCGGGATAATCTCCGGCCTGGAAAATGGCCAGCGGCGAACGCGAGGTCGAAGGTGCCGGGAGCTCTTGGGCAACCGGTTCGGCCCCTTTTTTTACCACCGGTTTTTCGGGGATCCGCTCGAGGGGGGGGCTCTTCGCTTCCACCGGAGCGGTCGGGCCGGAACCAGGGGGCTCTGCGGGCTGTAGCGGAAGGGGGGGGGCGATTGTTTCGATCGGGAGTGCCGGGGGCTTGTCCACCGCCCTTCCGGCGGCGGGGAGCGGCTCCTGGGTCTTTTTTACAGCGGCTTCCCGGGGGGGCAGGTCCTGGCTGCGGGGCGGGCGAAGGAACTGCCGCAAGCTCAGGAACAGCAGGCCGCCCAGCAGCAGCGCCACGATCACGAGCAAGGCCAGCGGACGTTTGGGGGCGGCTTTGGCCATCGGCTCCTCCTCGGCATCGGCGGGGCCAGCGCCGGGGGGATCTTCCCCTGGGTCGGAAGCGTAGAATCGGGCGGCAAATTCGCTCTCCACCGCTTCGGGGGTTTTTACCGGCGGTTCCACCGCGGGGGGGGGGAGGCGGTCGGTGCGTTTCAACAATCCGGCTGCCAGCAGAAAATAAACGGCCTGGACGGCAGGCATCTTCTCCTGGTTGGTCAGCCTTGTCAGGGCAACCTCCAACCGGGTGGGCTCGGAAAAACGTTCCAGCGTCTTGCTGAGCAGGGGGGGGAGCGAGAAGACCTTGCTTTGCACCCGGGCGCTATCGGCGACGAGCTCGATCTGCAGCGAGCCGATCACCTTCCAGATCGGGTCCATCGGGGCCCCTGCCGACAGGATCTCCCAGATCAGGGCGGGGATCTCCAGGTCGAGGCTGATGATCTTGTCGGGAGGCGGGTCGAGGGTGAACTGGTAGTTTCCCCGGGTCCAGAACAACACGCTGGAGACGATCTGCTTCAATTGGTCGCGGGTGGCGGCGATGAGCTCCTCGAGCGAGATCGCTCCCGACTCGACCAGGGCCTTGCCGATGTGCTCTCCGGTTTGAGGCATGCCCAGGGCCGCCACCGCTTCGGAGCTGCAGACCCCCCCGCCGACCAGCACCGTTTCCAGCCGGTCGGTGTCGGCGTTGGAAATCGCCCAGGTGAAGCGGCCGCGGTGGAAGTAGAAGACCTTTTGGGTGTCGTCCTGCTTGAGGTGGAGAATGCCGGTCAGGCCGCGCTCGTGAACCCGGAGCAGCAGCATCATCGGCGACGCGTCCCGCAACTCTCCCTTCTCGTGGATCATGCTCCTCCGCAGGCGACCCGGAAATGCCGGGCAGTGCGGTCTATTCTTACCCCAGCCACCCGGGCTTGTCAAGCGCAGCGGCGGGCGAGGCGCCCGATCGCTTTGCTTTTTCCTTTCCTTGTGCCAGAATGCCTCAGGTGGCAAGGCGAGGGGCAAGGAGGTTCCATGAACGTCAGGCGGTTGCCGGTTTCGCTCCTGGTACTGATGGTCGTGGCCGGAGCATGGCCCGTGAAAGGACAGGATTTGCCCACCGCTGCCGAGTTGTCGGGGTTCACCCGCACTTCCCGGGTTGCCGAGGTGATATCCCTCCTTGAGCGGATCGCCGCCCGCTCCCCCCGGGTCCGCTTGCTGACCCTCGGCACCTCCAGCGAGGGGAGGTCCATTCCGCTGGTGGTGGTGAGCCGCGAGGGGATTGCCAGCTTTTCCCAGTTGCGGGCGGTGCGCCGGCCCGCCGTGCTGGTGATGGCGACCATCCACGCCGGCGAGATCGAGGGCAAGGAAGCGTGCCAGATGCTGATCCGCGACCTGGCCCTGGCGGCAGACGACTCGCTGCTCCGCTCCCAGGTGATCCTGTTCCTGCCCGTCTTCAACCCCGATGGCAACGAGCGGCTGGGGCACAACCGTCACGACAACGGCCCGGAACTGGCCGGCATCCGCCAGAACGGCCAGAACCTCGACCTGAACCGCGATTACATGAAACTCGAATCGCCCGAGGTGAGCGCCCTGACCACCCTGTTGTCGACCTGGGATCCGCTGCTGGTGGTCGATCTGCACACCACCAACGGTTCCTATCACGACGAGCCGCTCACCTACGCCACCATGGTCCATCCGGCCACCCACCCCGCCTTGCGGGCCTACATGTGGGAGAAACTCTTTCCGGCGACCGCGGCAGAACTCGGCAAGCACGGCTTTTCCTCGGTTCCCTACGGCGATTTCGTGAGCCACGACGAGCCCGGCGGGGGGTGGGTGAACGACTCGGTCGACGCCCGCTACGGCTCCAACTACGTCGGTTTGCGCAACCGTTTCACCGTGCTGGTCGAAAACTACTCGTATGCCGATTTTGAAACCCGGGTCCGCTCGGCCCATGCTTTCGTGCGGGCCATCCTGCGCTTCACCGCCCGGCATGGCGATGAAATGGGGGAAATCTCCTCGGGGGCTGACCGGGAACTCCTGGAGCGGGGGCTGGAGGGCGAGTTCCCCCTGGCCTACCGGCTGGAACCGCTGTTCGACGTCACCCTGCGCATCTCGCCCGCATCGCTGCCGCCGCCGTCCTGTCGGGATAACCGCCCCCTGCCCGAAAAACTGGTGGCGGCCTACGCCACCCCCCGGCAGGTGCGGGTGCCCTACCTGTCCCGGGCGGTGGCCAAGCAAACGGTATCGCTGCCTGCGGGCTACGTGCTGCTGCCGGGTTCCACCGAGGCTCTGGTAGTGCTGCGACGGCACGGGGTGGTGATCGAAAAGCTGACCGTCGGTTTTACGGTCCAGGCCGAGAATTTCGTGCTGGAAAAGGTCGCTCCTGCAGGCACCATCTTTCAAGGGCGGGTGATGACCCAGGTGACCGGCAAATACCTGACCGGTTCCTGGGAGGTTCCGGCCGGGGCCTGGTACGTGTCGCTGCGCCAGCCCCTGGCGCGGCTGGTGCCTGCGCTACTGGAGCCCGGGGCCGCCGACAGCCTGCTGGGGTGGGGGGCGTTCAACCGGGTGATCGTGCAGCAGTGGAACCCCAAGCCCGGGGTCTACCCGGTGTTGCGCCTGGCCAGTCCGCCACCGGTGGCCACCACCGTGATCGGCAACGGTTGATCGGGCCAGCTCCCCTGCGACTACCGCTGCTCGGTGTTCACTCCCCGCGTCGACTGAATGGGTGGTGATCCGGAAGCTGTGGGTCACTGCTGTGGTATAATTGAGGGCTTGATCCCAAAGAGGTTTCCATGTTCGATACCCTGAGCGGCAAACTGTCCGGCGTGCTGCGCTTCCTGAAAGGGGAGGCCAAGCTGACCGAGGCCAACACGACCCAGGCGTTGAAAGAGATCCGCCTGTCGCTACTCGAAGCCGATGTCCACTTCAAGGTGGTCAAGCGCTTCACCGAGGCGGTGCGCGAGAAACTGCTGGGCGCCGAGGTCCAGGAAAGCCTCAACCCCTATCAGCACGTGGTCAAGATCGTCCTCGGCGAACTCACCGAGATCCTGGGCCGGGAGGGACGTGACCTGGCCCGGGCGCCGATCAAGCCCACGGTGATCATGATGGTCGGTTTGCAGGGGGCCGGCAAGACCACCACCGCCGCCAAGCTCGGCCTCCACCTGAAAGGACAAGGGCAGAGCGTGATGGTCTGTTCGCTCGACCTGAAGAGACT
>CAZTNO010000080.1:0-10703 GCA_964614865.1 uncultured Clostridia bacterium | reverse complement strand
CCCTCATGTGAGGGGGGTTAGGGGGGAGTTCTCCTTGGCTCCTCAGATCAGGTCTGTTGTCATAAAAAAAACAAGAAACGCCTTACTGATAATGGTTTCAAGAAAAGAACGATCTGTTTTGAACAGGTGTGATCCCCGCCCCATTGTTGAAAGTTGCGAAGTATTATACTATTTGGCTCAGTTACCCCAAGGAGGTTTCTGATGATTTCCAAAAAAATGACCGATCAGTTCAACCAGCAGATCAACGAGGAACTCTACTCGTCCTACCTGTACCTCTCGATGGCGGCCCACTTCCAGGCGGAAAACCTGGACGGCATGGCCGCCTGGATGAAAGTTCAGGCCGACGAGGAGCGTGACCACGGAATGAAGATGTTCCACCACCTCAACGAGCGGGGCGGCAAGGTTCGCCTGGCCGGAATCGACGCGCCCAAACTCACCTGGGCTTCGCCGCTGGCGGCCTTCACCGATGCGCAGAAGCACGAACGCCACATCAGCGAGCGCATCGACACCATGATGAAGGCGGCCATCAGCGAGAACGACTACGCCTCGCAGGCATTCCTGCAGTGGTTCGTCACCGAGCAGGTCGAAGAGGAATCCCATGCCTCGGCCATCGTCGAGAAGCTCAAGATGGTCGGTGACAGCCAGAACGGTATGTTTATGGTCGATCGGGTTTTGGCCAAGCGGGGCGCCAAGTAGCCCCAGCCCCCTGCCGGGCGGCAGGGGGCCGTTATTCCGCAGAAAAATGGGGGGGCCGCAAGGCCCCCTTTTCTTTTACTTGAGTTTGGCCAGCGAACTTTGCAGTTTGTTCGGGGCGATCGGGATGTAGCCGGCTGCCGGCGCGTACTTTTGTCCTTCGGTCAGCACCCACTGGATGAACCCCCGCAACAGCGCGCTGGTGGGCTTCCCCTTGGTGACCAGGTAGAGGTCCCGGGCCGGGGGGGAGGGATAGCGTCCCTCGGCGATGGCCTTCATGAGCGAATCGCGGGTATCGTAGAAGTTCTCGCTGGAGTCGATCTTGCCGTCGCCGTTGAGATCGATCGGGATGATGCGCAGGCCGGCCACCGGTCGCTTGGTGTTTGCGTCATACGCGTAGTTCACGTTGTTGAAACCGATGCCGCGCGCATCCTTGCGCACCGCCTCGGCGATCCCCGGGTCGCCGAACACGCCAACTCCTGCCAGGTCTTCCTGTTTTTTGCCCAGGTAGAGGGCCCAGGTTTCGGCAGCCCCGCACGAATCCGAGCGGGTGTAGACGGTGATCGAGGTGGCCCCGGAAACGCCCATGGCGGCTTCCCAGGTGGTCAGCGATTCGTCGATCCAGATGGCGGCAAAGGCTTGCCTTTTCAGGCCCCGCCGGGCCAGCTCGGCCCAGAACGGACCCGCCGCATTGGCGACCGGCACCACCGCGTCCTTGGTGACCGGGACAAACCAGGCCCCCTGCTTGATCTCGCTATCGTGGATCTCGCGGGAGACCATGCCGATGTCGACCACACCGCTCAGGGTGTCGGTGATCCCCTTGCCCGCCCCGCCGGCGGTGACGTCGAATTTCACCGCGGGGTGGATTTTGCGGAACTCTTCGGCCCAGGTCTGCACCATGGGGTAAAGGGCAAAAGCCCCCGACATCGAGATGGTCCCCTGCAGGGCGGCGGGTTTGACAGGCTGCGCGGACCACAGAACCCCCAGGGTCAGCACAACCAGGATCGATCCGGTCACGGCGATTTTTCTGAGCATCGGCTCCTCCTTTGTACTACATTCGGAACCCAATATAACACCCACCCCCCCCGTTGTCAACCCCCCTTCGCTCCCTTTCACTCCCGTCGATTTGACATCACTGCCCAGCGCGTGTTATCTATCCCCTGAGAGACCAGGAATCCACCATGCAACTGTCGGTCAAGGACGTTTCCCGCCTGCTCAACGTCGCCGAAAAGACGATCTACCGCTGGATCCAGACCGGCGGCCTGCCCGCCTACCGGGTCGAAGGCCTGTACCGCATCAACAAGGCCCTGCTGCTGGAATGGGCCAATGCCCGGCGGATCAACGTCTCGCCGGCCCTGTTCGAGGATCCCGCGGGGCAAAACCAGTCGCCATCGCTGGTCGAGGCCCTGCGCACTGGCGGCGTGCACTACCGGGTGGAAGGGGGGAGCAAGGAAGCGGTGCTGCGGGCGGTGGTGGGGCTTTTGCAGCTCCCCGATTCGGTGGACCGTGAATTCCTCAGCCAGGCCCTGCTTGCACGCGAGGCCCTGGAATCCACCGGGATCGGCGACGGCATCGCCATCCCTCACGTCCGCAACCCGATGATTCTGGACGTCGACCGGCCGGCGGTGACCCTCTGCTTTCTGGAGAGTCCGGTCACCTTCGGCGCCCTCGACAACCGCCCGGTCGACACGCTGTTCACCTTCATCACCCCGACGGTGCGCGCCCACCTCCACCTCCTCTCCCGGCTGTCCCATTGCCTGCGCGATGCCGATGTCCGGGCCACTCTGAAACGTCAGGGTCGCCGCGAGGAGATTCTGGGGGCTCTTTCCCGGGTGGAAGCCGCGATCCGCCCCCCCACCCTCGAGGGCAAGGGCCAATGACCCTGCTGCTGGTGGCGCTGGCCTTGCTGCTCGGAGCGGCGGGGGCCGTTTTCCTGGTTTCGCCCCGCTTTGCCGACCGGATCGGCATGACGGGGGTTATCAGCGCCTCGCTCGTCGCCCTTGCTGGTGGGGTCTCCTTCTTTTCGGGGATGGTTTTTCACCCCGTGCTCCTCCCATGGCCGGTGCCACTCGGAGCCCTGCGGCTGGAGCTGGACGCCCTGTCGGCCTTCTTCCTCTTCCCCCTCTGCCTGGTCGCCCTGTTCACCTCCCTGTTCAGCCCCGCGTACCTGAAGAATCACGGGGACAGCGCCGACCACCGGGCCTACTGGTCGTTCACCCTGCTGCTGCTGGCGGCGATGATGCTGGTGCTGCTGGCCCGGGACGCCGTCTTGTTCCTGGTCGCCTGGGAAACCATGGCCATCTCCTCGTTCCTGCTGGTGATGCATCAGGGGAAAGCCCCCGCTACCGTGGCGGCGGGCTGGAGCTACCTGGTCGCCTCGCAGGGGGGCACCGCGGCGCTGATCGTTTTTTTCCTGCTGCTCGGCCAAGGGGGGACCGACCTGGGGTTTGCCGCCCTTTCCGGCGCCCCGACCGGATTGTCCGGGATCGCCTTCCTTTTCGCCCTGATCGGCTTTGGCACCAAGGCGGGGCTGGTGCCGCTGCACGTCTGGTTGCCCGAAGCCCACCCGGCCGCCCCCAGCCCCACCTCGGCCCTGATGTCGGGGGTGATGATCAAGATGGGGATCTACGGCCTGATGCGGACCCTCCTCCTGCTCACCCCCCTGCCCTCCTGGTGCGGCTACCTGCTGATCGCGGTCGGCATCGGCTCGGCTCTCACCGGTGTGATCTTCACCCTGGCCCAGCATCGGCTGAAACGCCTGCTGGCCTACAGCAGCGTGGAGAACGTGGGGATCATCACCATCGGCCTCGGTCTGGGGCTGGTGGGCGTCTCCGAGCGGCTGCCGGTCATGGTCGTCTGCGGCTTCGCAGGCAGCCTGATCCACCTCTTCAACCACGCCCTGTTCAAGAGCCTCCTCTTCCTGGGGGCGGGTTCGCTGCTGGCCACCACCCATACCGACGACCTGAACCGGCTCGGTGGCCTATGGAAAACCGAGCCCCGGGCCGGGGCCGCCTTTTTGGCCGGATCGGTTTCGATCGGCGGCCTCCCCCCCGGCAACGGCTTTGCCGGAGAGTTTCTCATCCTGTTTGCCGCCTTCCAGGGCATCCTGGCTCCGGCCCGCCTGCCCGCCCTGACCGGAATGGCGACCGTGGCCGCCCTCGGGGTGATCGGGGGGCTGGCCCTGGCCTGTTTCGCCCAGGCCTTCAGCTCGATTTTTCTGGGCTCGCCCCGCGATCCGGGGATCGCCCCCCTGCCGGTCCCCCCGGCCATGAAGGCGGTCATGACGGGCCTCGCCCTGCTGTGCCTGACCCTCGGCCTGGCCACACCCTTGCTGGCCCCGCTGCTGCAACCGGTGCTCAACCTGCTGCCCACCGGAACCGGCATCGCTGCGCCCGACGTGGGGGCGGCTCCGCTGGCGGCGATCGCCTGGATTTCAATCCTGGCCCTGCTCCTGGCCGCGGGGCTCGCCTTTGCCCGCCGGGTGGCGATGCGGAATCGCCCGCCGCGGATGGCACCGGTCTGGGGCTGTGGGTTCACCACCCCGTCGCCGCGGATGCAGACCACCTCGGCCTCGTTCCGCGCCCCGATGGTTGCTTTTTTCTCGGGGCTGCTGAAAACCAGCCGCACCGGAGATCCGGTCCGCGGGCTCTATCCCGCCCCTGCCACCCTTTCCACCACCACCCCCGACACGGTGCAGCGATTCCTGATCCAGGGCCCCGCCACCGCCCTGTGGCGGCGCATCTCCCGCTTGCGGCGGATCCAGTCGGGACACATGCACCTGTACATCCTGTACATCGCCCTGACCTTGATCCTGCTGCTGCTTTGGAAGCTGGGGGGACGCCCATGATTCTCGGCTCCCCGTGGCACCTGGTGACGGCCCTGATCGCCGCCCCGCTGATGGGGGGGATCGTCGCCCGCATCAAGGCGTGGTCCGGCGGGCGGCACGGCGCCCCCTTCGTCCAACCCTATCGCGACCTGAGGCGTCTCCTCGGCAAAAGCGAAGTGCGGGGCACCGTCACCACCGCTCTCTTCGTGGCAGGGCCGCTGATCACCTTGACCGGCGTCGTGCTGGCCATCGTCCTCACCCCGCTCGGACGCTTCCCCGCCCTCCTCTCCTTTCCGGGCGACGTGATCGCCGCACTTTCCCTGCTCGGGCTGGGCCGGTTCTTCACCATCCTGGCCGCCATGGACACCGGCTCGAGTTTCGAGGGGATGGGCGCCAGCCGCGAGGCTTTTTTCTCGGCCCTGGCCGAGCCTGCCCTCTTCCTGGTTTTCGCCGCGCTGGCCCGGGCCACCGGCTCCACCTCACTTTCGGGGATGCTGGCCGGCATCACCCCCGCCATGTGGCAGATCCAGGCCCCGGTTCTCTGCCTGGCCGCCGCGGCCCTGATGATCCTGCTGCTGGCCGAAAACTCGCGCATCCCCTTCGACGACCCCACCACCCACCTCGAATTGACCATGATCCACGAGGTGATGGTTCTCGATCACAGCGGGCCCGGCCTGGCGACCATCCTCTACGGATCGGCGTTGAAACTGTGGCTGTTCGCCTCCTGGTTGGCGGCGATGGTGGTCCCAAAAACTACCACCCCCTGGCTCGGCACCCTGTGGACCGTGGGGGCCCTGCTGGCGGTGACCGCGCTGATCGCCCTCACCGAATCGGGGATGGCCAGGTTGCGGTTGAACCGGGTGCCGCAACTGCTGCTCTCGGCGGCCGCCCTGGCGTCGGTCGCCTTTCTCCTGGTGCTCTGACATGATGAACCCCCTGCTGATCCTGTTGCTCCTCATCGACCTGCGCCTGCTGGTCACCAGCCGCCTGAATTCGGCGATCCGCTGGGCCGGAGCCCAGGGGTTCCTGCTCGGCTTGCTCGCCCTGAACAACGCCGGGCTGCACGCCGGCCCGGGGGCCCTCGTCTTGATCGCCCTGACCATCGGGCTCAAGGGGCTGGTCTTTCCGTGGCTGCTGCTGCGCTCGCTGCGTGCGAGCGGGGGACGGCGCGAAGTCGAACCCTACGTCTCTGCAAACCTCTCCCTGTTTCTGGGGCTGATCCTCCTCGGCATCTCGTATTGGCTGGGCGACCGCCTCTCCCTGCCCGGGATCCCCGTCGGCTCGCCGCTGGTGGCAGCCTCCTTCTTTTCCATTCTGACCGGTTTCTTGCTGATCATCGCCCGCAAGAAGGCGATCATGCAGGTGTTGGGCTTTCTGGTGCTGGAAAACGGGATCTACCTGTTCGGCACCGGGCTGGCGCGCCACACCCCGCTGTTCGTCGAACTGGCGGTACTGCTCGATTTGCTCGTGGCGGTGTTCGTGATGGGCATCACCCTGTTCCAGATCAACCAGGAGTTCGACCACATGGACACCGACCAGTTCCATTCCCTGCAGGAGTGAACAGTGCGTTCTCGGAGGGGACTTTGCTCGCCATCCTGTTGATTGCCGTACCCGGGCTGACCGGCCTGGCCGCGTTTGCCATCCGGTCCGACCGCCTGCGCAGGCCCCTGCTCCCCGCCACCGCCCTGGTCCATCTCGCCCTGACTGTCGCTGCCTGGGTTCACCGGGCCCCCGCCGCGGCCGGAGATTGGCTGATCCTCGACTCCACCGGGGTATTCTTCCTGTCGATCACCTCGCTCCTCTTCCTGGTCATCGCCCTCCACACCACGGGCTACCTGGCCAGCCAGCAATCCCACCCCGGCACCGGCAGCGAGGCCGTGTTCACCGGCTGCCTGCTCCTCTTCCTGGCGGTGATGACCCTGGTCGAACTCAGCGCCCACTTCGGCCTGCTCTGGGTGGCGGTGGAAGCGACCACCCTGGCCAGCGCCCCCCTCCTCTACCACCACCGCTCCGCCCGCTCGCTGGAGGCGGTCTGGAAGTACCTGCTCATCTGTTCGGTGGGCATCGCCCTGGCCCTGCTCGGCACTTTTTTTCTGATGGCGGCGGTGCCGACCGCTGGCCAGAGCATGCCGCTGACCATCACCGCCCTGTCGGCCCGGGCATCGGAGCTCGGCGGGTCCTGGCTGAAGGCGGCCCTGGTGTTGCTGTTTGTGGGCTACGGCACCAAAGCCGGCTTCTTCCCCCTGCATACCTGGCTGCCCGACGCCCACAGCGAAGCCCCCTCCCCGGTTTCGGCCCTGCTGTCGGGGTCGCTGCTCAACTGCGCCGTGCTGGCCCTGATGAGGGCCCAACAAGTCGCCGTGGCCGCCGGTCTCGGCAGTTTCGGCCGCAGCCTGTTCCTGCTGTTCGGTATCCTGTCGGTAGCGATGGCCGCCGTGTTCATGGTACGGCAGTCGGATTACAAACGCCTGCTGGCCTACTCCAGCGTGGAAAACATCGGCCTGGTCGCCCTCGGCCTCGGTCTGGGGGGCTTTGGGGCCTTCGGCGGGCTGCTCCACGCCCTCAACCATTCGCTGGCCAAGGCCTCGCTGTTCATGACCTCGGGCAACTTCCTGACCGCCTTCCGTTCCAAGCGGGTGGATCGGGTCGGTGGAGCCCTGGGGATCGTCCCCCTCTCGGCGATGTTGTGGCTCACCGGCATGCTGGCCCTCACCGGCACCCCCCCGTTTGGCGCCTTTCTCAGCAAGTTTCTCCTGCTGCGCACCGCCGCCAGCCAGGGCCGGTACGGACTGCTCGCCGTGGTGCTGCTGCCGGTGGTGGCGATCTTTGCCGGCATGTCGGCGGTGATCCTGCGCATGGTTTGGGGCACTCCCCCTCCGCCCCCCCCGGGGCTGGAAGCCCCTCGCCCGCTGACCGAGAAGGTCTGGATGTGGCTCCCCCCCCTGCTGCTGCTGGCCACCGCCCTGGCACTCGGGTTCTGGGTACCCGCCGGCCTCGACCACCTGCTGCGGGAGATCGTGGCCACCCTCGGGGGAATGCCATGAGCGACCGGTCGGGCACCGAACTGCGCAACGGCGAAGCCATCTCTCTCGCAGGTCTTGCCGAACTCCCCGGCAAGGCGTTCACAAATGCCCTCGGGGATGCGCTGCAAAGGGGGGGCCGGCTGGCGGCTTTTTTCGCCTTGCCCGGGAAAAACCCCGGCACCGCGCCCCTGCTGGCGGTGGTGGCCTGCGCCGAATCGGGCACCCTGAAGCTGTTCCGATCCGACCCCATGAGCTGGTTCCACTCGCTGGCGGGTGATTTTCCGCAAACCCACCTGTTCGAACGGGAGATCGGCGAAACCAGCGGCGTGGAGCCCTACGGTCACCCCGGCAATTACCCGGTGCGCACCCCCTCCCAGGCGGGCAAGCCGGAGACGATCGGCTCCAGGCCGTTCTTTGCCGTGGGCGGCGGAGAGGTCCACGAGGTGGCGGTGGGGCCGGTGCACGCCGGGGTCATCGAGCCCGGCCACTTTCGCTTCCAGTGCCACGGCGAGGAGGTATTGCACCTGGAGATCTCGCTGGGCTACCAGCACCGCGGAGTCGAGCGGGCCCTCACCAGCGCCCCACCGGGAAAGGCGATCCACCTCGCCGAAACCCTCGCCGGCGACACCACCATCGGCCATGCCACCACCTGCTGCCAGGCCCTGGAAGCGCTGGCGGGCGTCCGCGTCCCCGCCCGGGCCCACGCCCTGCGGGCCGCCGCCCTCGAACTGGAGCGCCTGGCCAACCACACCGGCGACCTCGGCGCCCTGGCGGGCGACGTCGGATTTCTGCCCACCGCCTCCTACTGCGGAAGGCTGCGCGGCGACCTGCTGAACCTGACCGCCCTGCTGTGCGGGTCGCGCTTCGGGCGCGGCCTGGTCCGCCCCGGAGGCAGCGCCTTCGACCTCGACGAGCAGCGAGCCGAAACCCTCCGGCAGCGGCTGGCCACCGCCCTCCGGGAGATCACCGGCGCGGTGAACCTGCTCTGGAACACCGGCTCGGTGCGCATGCGCTTCGAGGAGACAGGCCCCCTCTCCCCGGCCCAGGCCGAAGAGATCGGCCTGGTCGGCGTGGCGGCCCGGGCCAGTGGCCTGAGCCGCGATGTGCGGGCCGATTTTCCCACCGGGTACTACCGCTTTTTCCAACTGCCCGTCTCCACGTCGTCGTCGGGTGACGTGTTCGCCCGGGCCTTCGTGCGTTGGATGGAGATCGAGCGTTCCGGCGAATTCCTGCTCAACCTGCTGCAGGCGCTCCCGGCAGGCCCGGTGCGCAGCGAAACGCCCCCTTTCCCCGCAGGGAAGCTGGCGGTGTCCTTGACCGAAGGGTGGCGAGGAGAGATCTGCCACGTTTTGCTGTCGGGAGAAAACGGACGTCTGGCGGCGGCCAAGGTCGTCGACCCCTCTTTCCACAACTGGACCGGCCTGGCCCTGGCCATGCGCGGCGGTCAGATCTCCGACTTCCCCCTGTGCAACAAGAGTTTCAACCTTTCCTACTGTGGAGTCGACCAGTGATCGCCGGAGGCCCGTCATGATCCACTTGCTGCGGGAAAGGTTCCGCCAGGGTTACCGGACCTTCCCCTATCCGGCCTGCGAACCGGTGCTGTCCGACCGCTTCCGGGGCCGTCCCGAAATCGCCCCCGGAGACTGCCCCGCAGGTTGCCGTCAATGCCTGGACGCCTGCCCATTCGGAGCCATCCAGCTTGGGGCGAACGGGGAACCAGAAATCGACCTGGGCCGCTGCCTGTTTTGCGCCGATTGCGCCAAGGCCTGTTCCCGGGGGCGCCTCGCCTTCTCCGGCGAATACCGCCTCGCCGCCCGGGGCCGGGAAGACCTGCGGGTCACCGACCGGCCGGCACCGGCGATCGAGCCGCTGGAGCACCGCCTGAAGAAGCTGTTGGGAGGTTCCCTGAAGTTGCGCCAGGTCAGCGCCGGCGGCTGCAACGCCTGCGAGGCCGACGCGAACGTGCTCAACACCCCGGCGTTCGACCTGGCCCGCTTCGGCATCCAGTTCGTCGCCTCCCCCCGCCACGCCGATGGGCTTTTGGTCACCGGACCGGTGTCAGAAAACATGCGGTCAGCCCTGCTCGACACGTGGGAAGCCCTGCCCGAACCCCGGCTGGTTATCGCCTGCGGGGCCTGCGCCATCGCTGGTGGCCCCCACGCCGGCAATCCCGAAGTCCACAACGGGGTGGGGACCCTGCTCCAGGTCGACCTCTGGGTGCCCGGATGCCCGCCCCATCCCTACACCCTGCTTCACGGTCTCCTCGCCCTGCTCGGCCGGTTGGAGCGCTGATCGGGCGTTTTTCGTCCAGCCCCCGGCCCGACCCGCTCAACCCAGGCGATCGCCCTCGCTATCGACCCCGGGAACATCCCCCCCAAAAAGCCAACGAAAGGTCAACGAGACGGGGGCTCCCTCTTGCGCTGGATGGCCATCTGGTCCAGGATCAGCTTTTGCACCACCCGGAACAGGGGCAATTGCTCGGCGGTGAGTAGCGTCTGGATGCGCCGCAATTTCTGCTCTTCCAGCCAGTCCAGACGGGAACGTTCCCCCCCGCTGCGGCTCGGCTGTTCCCAGCTGGCCCGATCGCGGTCCATCCCGGAGCGGCTCCGGCCCGGATCGAGGGTGAGGTTTTCCTCGCGCCCCTCCCCCTGGTCACGCAACCGATCCTCCTCGATTTGCTCGCGAATCCGTTGCTCGTACTCCGACAACACCTGGCGAACGGCCACCCCCTGGGCTTCGCTTAAAAGCAACCCCTCCCGCAGGTAGAGGAACTGCCAATCCCGGTCCCGGTCGGCCTGCCACTGGCGGTACTTCTCGATCTGCTCGCCGGCAATCAACGTGAGCAGGTGGCGGTCGACCAGCTGGTTGCGCAACCCGGCAGCGGCGATGAGGGCTTTGGGGTCCCCGACGTTCTGCGTGCGGTCATGGCGAGCCTGGCCATCGATCATGCGGGCCAGCCGGTTCACTTCCAGGACCTGGTCAGGTGACAGGGCGAGCCGCAGGCACACCTCGGTCCACTCCGGCCCGACAGAGGAGGCGGGCCCTGCCGGCTGGGCTGCCCCCCCCCCCAAAAAAAGCATCCCGAACAACAGGGCCAGTGCGATGCGGTTCATGGGTATCCACTCCAGATTGGCGGGGTTTTTCCCCGCTTGTGCCGTCCA
>CAZTNO010000079.1:0-10720 GCA_964614865.1 uncultured Clostridia bacterium | reverse complement strand
GCCGCTCCCCGACCGGCATGGCGGCCCGGGAGTTGGCCACCGCGTTCTGATCGGTAATTGCGATGACGTCGTGACCGAGAGCCCCGGCACGTGCCACCTCCGCCGACGGCCCCATCTCCAGCGAACCGCAGGGGGAGAGGGCGGTGTGGACATGCAAATCGGCCTTGAGGATCATGGGTGGTATCGTAGGGTTTGCCCCCGCCGTTGTCAATCGCCCGCTGGACGGGCGCCGCCGGCAGACTACTGCCGGGCGCGGGCCTCGGTGGCCGTGTGGACGTCGAAATAGCGGTAGTCCGAATACTCGATGTGCACCCGGGCGATCGGCACCTCCCGACGCTCGCGGGTCACCGTCGGCACGCCCATGCCGGCGCGCGACCTCCCCCCGCCGTATTGGCCCCAGTCGACCCGCATGTCCTGGGTGGTGGCGACGTGGCCGAACAGGTACGATTCGCGGAACTCGGTTTCGCTGGGAAACCACAGCCCGCCGCGCTCCTCGAGAAACCAGTGCACGTCCGAAACGACCAGGTCGGCCCCCACCCGGGCCGCGGTGGCCCGCAATTCGTCCAGCCCCAGAATGGCCCGCGGGCTCAACTCGATCTTCAGGACCGCCCCCGACGCCTGGTCGACCCAGAGCCGCGCGCCCCCGGCCTGGCCACCGGGCTCCTTCGGCTCCACCGTCAGAACCAGGCACTTCCGCCGCCGGATCCGCTCGCTGCCTTCCTCCCGAAAAACGAACCTGCAGCGGCCAGCCACGGCCAGGTAGGTGTTGGGCAGGAACACCCCGTAGCGAGGAACGAAGCGGGTGCGCAACACCGCCCCCTCCTCCCGGGTGGACCTGGAGTTGTGCTGGAGCAGCGTGCGCCGCTCGTCGATTCGCCCCCGCTCGCCGACCAGCTGGTAGTCGTAGAGCCAGCGGTCGGTGACTTGGCGGGCCTGCCGGGTCCCCGCCTCCCGTTCCCAGCGAGACTCCGACACCGCCTCGCGGCAGAAGAAACGAAAGGCGGCCCCTTGCATCCGCTCGCAGTAGGCGGCCGCCTTGTCGAGCACGTCGAGCAGTAGCGGGCTCGGTAGCGGAGCGGGGGGAGCGGGGGGCAGGTCGCGCAGGGTCCCTGGTACGGCCGCGATCTCGCGGGTGGCCGTCGCGGTCCGCCCCGTGGCCTGGTCCCGGACCTCGATCTCCAGCTGAAAGGCTTCGGTTCGCGGTCGGGCGAACCGGCAGGCGATCGTCGAGCGCTCCTCGGGCAGGACGAGTTCGCGGCTCCAGCGGGAGATCTCGCTCCCGCGGTCCACCGCCCGCACGGTCAGCGAAACCCTGCCTGCCAGGAGGTCGTCGGCAAAGGTACGCCGGTAGCCGGCCAAATCCACCTCCAGCACCGGGTCGTTCACCCGGACGGCGGTGATGGCCAGCGGGAAGGGAGCTTTCGCCGCCACCCGCCGGGCAAAGACCACCTTCGTCCCGGGTCTGGCGACTTCCAGCCGCAACCGGCGTTCCCCCCCATTCGGGAGAGCGGGAGCATAGGTGAGAACGTAGTGAATGTCCTCGCGGGCAGCCACCTCCTCCACGGCACGGCCCAGGCGATTGCCGTCGAGAACTGCCCCGCCGGTATCGCGACAGATTTCCCGGAAGGTGGATTCCCAATTCGAAGTCGCGTATTCGCGGCTGACGAAGAGCGAGTATTCCCCTCCTTTCCGCTTGGAATCGAGCAGCAGCAGATGAAAAGTGGCTCGCGCAGCAATCATCTCCGCGCGCAACGACTGGATGTAGGGCGATTGGGCGGCGGGCAGGGTCACCCGTCGTTCGGCCTCGGCGAACATCTCGCCCAGCTCTTTGAGGGTCACCGGATCGCGGGCCAGGAGTTCGGAGACGTCGAGCAGTTTCCCCTCCTTGCGGATCAGTGGCGGGGCCTCGTGCTGGGTGAACAGGATCACCCACTTCTCGGCATCGATGCCGCGAAGCGAACTGGAAAACCCGCCCAACTGCCCTTCGTCGGTGCGCAGGTACTCGCGGCGAAACTCTTCGATTTTGCTGAAGTAATCGGCCCGGAAGCCCCGAAAAAGCGACCGCAACCTCTCCAATCCCGATTCGGAAGGCTCCCCGCGTTTGAGAATGCTCTCCACCCCCTCGACGGTATCCTGGAAATCGTCGGCCAATTGCTCCAGCTCGCTGAAGAGCCTTTCCCGCTGGTTTTGTTCACCACGCAAATAGGCATTGAACCGGGTGGCGAAGTCGGCGAGGGCGGCATCCCGTTGCTCAGGAGCAACGATTTCAATCTGTTCCTGTCCGAAAGCCAGCACCACCCGGTCGCCGGGACGCCAGATCTGGCGAAAGAAGGAGTCGAGGGCCTCGGCCCAGCGAACCTCGGGCTCGTACAGCCAGAACACCAGGACGAACAGCCGCCCCGGACGGACCACCGCTCCGTCGCTCCCCTCTTCCCGGAGCTTCCCCATGCGGTGACGCACCTCCCAGAAGGCGTTGATCTCCACCTCACGGTCGTTCTCCCACAGTTTGAAGTCCGATTTCTGGAAGCCGCCGACCGGCCGGCCCTTTTCCAACACCCGGGCCACGACCTCCTGGTTGACCACGAGCACGTCCTCATGGATCTTTTCCTGACCCCAGGACCCGACCTGAAAACACAAGAAGATTCCCACCAGGCAGGCCAACCGCTTTTCCCACCGCCCCTTGAACGGGGCTACGCAACCCGGGCGGGCAAATGACAGCATTCCTCGACGCTTCATGGTTTTCTCCCGCTCATGGATATCACGATTCCCACCGATTTTTCCAGCGCGGGTTGCAACAAACCGGGCAATGAGATTACAATCGCGCCATGAGCGAACTCTTTCAACTCGAGTGCCCGTGCTGCCACGCCAAGTTGTGGATCGACCCCGAAACCCGGACGGTGGCCCAGCACAAGCGAAGTGAAAAAAAGGTGCACTCCTCGCTGGAGGAGCTGCTGGAAAAAGAGAGCCAGAAGAGGCAGAAAACCGACGAGCGTTTCCTGCAGGCCAAAAAGCTCGACGAGGCCAAAAAACAGCAGGCCGAGCAGATCTTCCACCAGTCGCTGAAAGACAAACCCTGAGCGCCCCCCCTGGTCGGGTTTCAGAAAATCTTGCCCGGATTGAGCAGGCCGTCGGGGTCGAATGCCGCCTTGACCCGGCGCAGCAACTCCATTTCTCCCGGGCTGAACTGCAAAGGCATGAACTCCCTTTTGCTGAGACCGATCCCGTGCTCACCGGTGATGGAGCCACCCAGGTCAAGGACCAGACGAAAGATCCGCGGCAAGGCGATTTGCGCCCGCGCCACTTCGGCAACATCGGCGGGGTCGACCAGCAGGTTGGTGTGGATGTTACCATCGCCAAGGTGGCCGAAAAGCACCACCTCCACCTGTTCTTCGCGGGCGATGCGGCGGATGCCGGCAACCGCCTCGGGCACCCGGCCCAGCGGCACCACCACGTCTTCGTTGATCTTCCGGGGGCGCAGGGCCGCCACCGCATCGGACAAGCAGCGGCGCATTTTCCACAGCTCCTCTTGCTGGGCAGGGGTGTTGGCCTCGGCCCAGGAAAGGATTGGCGAAGCAGCCAGCAGCTCGCGACAGCGCTCCGTTCTGCCGGCCACTTCCGCCGTGCTGCCGTCGAGTTCCATCATCACCGTCGCCGCCACGGAGCGATCGAGCGAAGTGCCCAGAAAACGGGCCGCCGCCTCGAGCGAACTGCGGTCCATGAATTCGAGCACCGAGGGCGCCAAGCCGCTGCGGGCCGCTCGCACCACAAACTCCGCGCTTTCGGCCAGCGAGGCGAAATCGAGGCGGAACAGCACCTGGCTCTCCGGCAGAGGCAACAGCCGCAGGGTGATTCGGGTCACCACCGCGAGAGTCCCCTCCGAGCCGACCAGCAGCGACTTCAAATCGTAGCCGGCCACGTCCTTGAGGGTGCGCGCCCCGAAGGCGAAGGGCTCCCCGGTCATCAGGAACCCTTCCAGTTTGAGCACGTAATGGCCGGTCACCCCGTACTTGAAACAGCGGGGACCGCCCGCGTTCTCAGCCACGTTGCCGCCGAGGGTCGACTCCAGGCGACTGGCGGGATCGGGGGGATAGAACAGGCCACGTCGGGCGACCTCGTCCTGCAGGGTGGCCGTGGTCACGCCAGGCTCCACCACCGCCAAAAAACTGTTCTCGTCGATTTCCAGGATGCGGTTCATGCGGGCAAAGGAGAGGACGATCCCCCCGGCGACCGCCACCGCCCCGCCGCTGATCCCCACCCCGCCGCCGCGGGGCACCAGGGGCACCTGGTGCCTGGCGCATACCCTGACCACTTCGCCCACCTCGGCCGCCGTTTCGGGAAAGACCACCCCGTCTGGATGTCCGGCAATCTTGGTGGCATCGGTGACCACCCCGGCCAGAATCTCCCCGCTGGTCGCCACTTTCTCTTCGCCCAACCGGCGCTGCAATTCGGACAATGCCAATTCTGCCTTCATACCTCCGATTCTAGGGGGCACCGGGGGGGCGAGTCAATCCAAAAAACGCGACACTGACAAAATTGTCGCTTTATTCCGGTTCCCCGCAGGGAAGCCGAACCGAACTTGACCCTTTGAAAGCGGGGGGATATAATCCCTCCGCAAAGGCAAACCCCTTTTTCACCCCGGGTTGCTCGGTTCCGAAAAATTCGCTGCGAGGAGGATGTGGCCATGGCCCAGCAAGAACGGGTACTGGTGATCGAGGACTCCTCCTCGACCCGTCAGATCATCTGCGACTACCTCGAATCGCAGGGAATTCTCGTCGATTCGGCAGCCAACGGGCAGGAGGGGATCGACGCTTTTCGCAGCCTGCACCCCGACATCGTGCTGGTCGACCTGATGATGCCCGAAGTCGACGGCATCGAAGTGGTGGGCGTGATCACGGTGGAGTCGCCCGACACCGGGGTGATCGTGGTCTCGGGCGTGGAAGACACGAAAAAGATCGCCGAAGCCTTCTACATGGGGGCGTGGGACTACGTCTCCAAGTCGGGCGATTTGCTGGTGTTCAAGTACGCGGTGAAACGGGCACTGGAGAAGGCCCAGCTGCGGCGGGAAAACCATGCCCAGCAGGCCCGCGCGCTGGAGATGGAACGGCAGTTCTCCATCCTCATCAACCAGGTGTTCGAGCCCCTGATATGGGCCGATCCGCAGACCGGGCGCATCGTGCGGGTGAACCCGGCAGCCGCCGAATTGTGGGGCAAGCCCGCCGAAGAGGTGGCGGGAGAGCCGCTGGCCCTCATGTTCCCCCCGCAACGGGCCGAGTTCCTGACCGCCAAGTTCCGCACTTTCGGCGAATGCCCGGTAAGCGAGGACGAAATCGTCTTCGCCACTCCCGCCGGAGAGAAACGGCTCCAGGTTCGCGGCACCATCGTCGCCATCGGGGGGGAGCCGATCCTGCAGGTCGCCGCCCGCCAGCGCTAGGCTTTGGGGGGAACTACTCGCAGGCGAAGTCGTATTTCGTGGCGTAGTTCCGGCCAAACACCACGCTCAGGTGGGCCCGGGAAAGGTTGTACAACACCGAAAACTGGGTGTAAGAGGGCTGGGCGGTCTGCTTGAGGATTTCCATGCCCGAGTCGTCCGAAACCAAACCATTTGCCGCAACCAACAGCCCTTTCGCCGTCGAGTAGCGGTCGCAACCGGAGAAATCGGCTTCGGTGGCGTTGTATTGAATGAAGTTGGTGACCGCCTGCCAGGGCCCCGTTTTGCGTACCGCGGTGGTCTTCCCCTCCACCCAGGCGACCACCGCCGAATTGCCCTGGGCATCGCCGATAAAGAACTGCAAATCGTTATCCGGTTCGATCACCACATTCACCGAATCGATCAGAGCGAGCGCCTCGTCCACCGTACGGGCCCGGTCGAGCAACAAGCGAATCACCACGCTCCACAGCATGCTCTTCTTGGCCGAATCGCGCGGAGGGGTCGATTTCGGGATGGAATAGGTCGCCACGGCAAGGCCTGCCCGGTTCATGCCCGAGAGGGGGAGGAATGGCGCCATCAAAAAACCGCGCTGGTCTTTTCCCGAAACCCGGGCGGCGAAACGGACGTCGATCAGGCTGACCGAGGGAATCCCTCCCCCTGGAGCGGTCGAGAGCACCAGGTAGTCGCCTTTGGTCCAGTCTTCATTGTGCCCCTGGTACTGGTCGCCGGAGAGGGAACCGGCAGAAAAACCGGTGCACCGTTTCCCCTGGGGCAAGAGGGCCCCTGATTCGACAAGCGAGATGCCGAAGAGCTTGCCGACAAACTGCTGGATTTCGGCCTCGCTGGCCAGCCCCCGTTCCAGAACGTCGCCGAGCCGGTAGTCGGCCGGGTAGCGCATCGAATAGGCGGGGTATGAGTCGATCTGCCGGATCGTGTCGAGGACAGCCCTTGCCCCTTCGGAAAGGGCCTCGGGCGATGACGGCGTCTCGGGAGCGGGCGATGAGCAGGCCCACCAGCCCAGCGAGAGAAGCCCCAAAAGGAGAGTGTTCGTTATGCGCATAGCCCAAAGCCTAGCACAAAGCCCCCGAACCGCAAAATCCCCTAAAGGCGATAAGCCCACCGCAACTTGGCGCTGGACGAGCGGGGGTTTTCGAACTGTTCTTGCCGGGAGGGTCGCAGTGGTTCGGGGGCGATTTGCCGATAGATGCCGTCGGCGAATCCCTGCTTGAACGCCCTCTTCACCCGGCGGTCCTCGCCCGAGTGGAAGGTCAGGATGGCCACCCTTCCTCCGGGCTTCAGGCAGTAGGGCAACTGGTCGAGAAATCGCTCCAGGGCACCGAACTCGTCGTTGATTGCGATGCGCAAGGCCTGGAAGGTCCGGGCGATCGATTTCTTCACCACCGCCTCCGGCACGCTGCGCGGCAGCGCCGCCAGCGCGGTTGCAATCAACACGGCCAACTTCCGGGTGGTCTGTGGCGATTCTTCGGCTCCCGCCACGGCCCGGGCGATCTCCCTTCCGTACGGTTCGTCGGCGTTTTCCCACAAGAGCTCCGCCAGCTCCGCCTCCCCGCAAGCCCGGAGCCACTCCGCCGCCGGCTGCCCCCGCTGTGGATTCATCCGCAGGTCGAGAGGACCGTCGCTTTTGAAGGTGAATCCCCGGGCCGGATCGTCGAGTTGCATGGACGACACGCCCAGGTCGGCCAGGATGAAATCAAAGCCATTCGGGACTTCGCCCAGCAGCTTGGCGATCCCGGCAAAGTTCATGCGGCGAAACTGCAACACTTCGGCCGGGAAGCCCAGGTTTCGCAGTCGCAGCTCGGTCTTGGGCAATTCGATCGGATCACTATCGAGGGCCCAGAGTTTTCCCCGCCCCTCCATCCTGGCCAACAGGTGCCCCGCATGGCCGCCGTAGCCGACGGTGGCGTCGAGGCCGGTTTCGCCGGGGCGGGGCGCCAGGACTTCGAGGATCTCGGCGACACAGATCGGACGGTGCATGCCGGCCGGAGTCTGCCCCCGAGCCTCCACCTTTTTCACTTCTAATGCGTACTTGCCGGGCTGGAGTTCCTTGTATTTCTCGGCGAATTTGCGGGGATGAGTGCCCCGGTAACGGAGGCGACGCAAAGAACGTTTTTCTTGTTCGTCCATGGTCTTTTTCACCACTGGTTCCAGCGGTCGTATCTTCCCATGATCCGCAGTCACTGGCAACCAGGCAAACCCAGAGAATCGTGGCAGGATGGCGTAGCGTATGTGCCAGCCCTGCCCCCTTGGCTCGCGGTTAGCCCAGGAGTTTTGCTATAATGCCGGTCATGAAGACAATTCAGCACTTTCTCACGCCGATTTCCACGACCAAGGCCGCACGAGCGGGAGTATTCCTGATTTCACTGGTTTTGCTCATCCCATTCGAGCTCCGTTCGGGCCCGATGCGAGACCAGGGGCAACCTTCCGGCAAACCGGAGGGGGGGGTGACGATCAAGAAGCGGGAAAAGCACACCAAGCCCGACCCGAATACGCCCTGTCCCTGCCTGGCTCCAGGGTATACGATCAGCCCCCGGGAATTGGTCAATGAAGCCTCCATTCGCGACTGGGCGCATCATGGCGTATTGGCCTACCAGGCCATGCTGGGCGAGATCCTGCTGTTCGGCAAACTGGCCGAGCGCGATCCGCAGGAAGCACATTACTGGCTGAAGTGTGCCGCCCAAGCCGGACATGTCGAAGCCATGGCCCTGCTTGCGCTGCAGCTATACAACGGCGACGGGGTGCCCCGTAACCTGCCGGAAGTACTGAAGTGGGCCACCCGGGCAGCGGAAGCAGGCAACATGCCCGCCCAACACCTGCTGGGAAACATGTACGCCTTGGCCGAAGGGGTAGCCCAGGATTTCGCCCTGGCCATCAAATGGCATACCCTTGCCGCCGAGCAGGGGAATGTCGATGTCCAGGCGGCGTTGGGTTATCGCTACCTTGCCGGCGACGGCGTGGCCAAGGACTTGCCCCTGGCGATCAAATGGCTATCGCTGGCTGCCGAAAACGGACATGCCGAGGCCGCCGAGAACCTCAAGCGGGCGTTACTCGACAAGGGAAAAGAATGATCGCCGCCCCCGCTCAGTGGGCGTAGAGGGCCTTGCCGGCGAACTCGGGGTCGGAAGTCAGGTGAACCCCCAATTTGCGCAGCCCCGCCTCGTCGCCGGGGGTCGGGATATGGGTGCTGTGCACATCGCAGTTGCGTAGCAGCGGCAGCTTCTCCATGGCGGCCTGAGCCGCCGGGTTGCTGGAGGCAGAAATGCTCAGGGCGATCAGGGTCTCCTCCAGGTCGAGGCTCACCTCCTTGCGCCGCAACACGTCGGTTTTGAGCCGGGCCACCGACTCGATGATGGTCGGCGGCAGCAGGTGGAGGCTGTCGGGAAGCCCGGCCAACCTTTTGGCCGCGTTGAGCACCAGGCTGGAAGCCGCGTGGAACAAAACCGAATTTCGACCGGTGACGATCTCCCCGTCGGGAAGCTCGATCGCCGCTCCGCAAAACACCCCCTGGTGTCCTTTGCCTTCGTCGGGAGCCGAGATGGCGGCGGATCGCGCCGGAGACACCACCACCCGGTCTTCGGGGCGGAGATGGAGGTTGTCGAGCAGGACGTCGAGCCGCTCGACAGTTTCCCGGCCGACCAGTCCGAGGGCGTATTCGCACGAGTAACGGAAGTAACGACGAATGATCTCCTGACGGGCGGCGGCGCGCACCGCGGCATCGTCGGTGATTCCGAAGCCCGCCCGGTTGACCCCCATGTCGGTGGGCGAGCGGTAGGTCAGCGTCCCCTGCGTGATCTTTTCCAGGATGCGACTCAGCAACGGGAATGCCTCGAGGTCGCGGTTGTAGTTGACCGTCCGCTCGTTGTAGGCTTCCAGGTGGAAGTGATCGATCAGGTTGACGTCGCGCAAGTCGGCGGTTGCCGCCTCGTAGGCGATGTTCACCTCGTGCTTCAGCGGCAGGTTCCAGATGGGAAACGTCTCGAATTTGGCGTACCCCGCAGCCAATCCGCGGCGGTGCTCGTGGTAGACCTGCGACAGGCAGGTCGCCAACTTGCCCGAGCCGGGGCCGGGGCCGGTCACCACCACGATCGGCTTGGTGGATTCGATGTAGTCGTTGGCCCCGTACCCCTCTTCGGACACCACGGTGTCGATGTCGGTAGGGTACCCTTTGGTAAAACGGTGGGTGTATACCCGCACCCCCCGGCGTTCCAACTTGTTTTTGAACAGCACCGCCGCCGGTTGACCTTCGAAACGGGTGATGACCACCCCCAGTAGCGGCACGTTGCGCTCGGCCAGGTCGTCGATCAACTTGAGCGCATCGGTATCGTAGGTGATGCCAAAATCGGCGCGCATCTTGTGGCGTTCGATATCGCCGGCGTAAATGCAGAGCAACACGTCGATCCGATCGCTGAGCTGTTGCAGCAGGCGCATCTTCACGTTGGGATCGAAGCCCGGCAGCACCCGGGAGGCGTGGTAGTCATAGAGCAACTTGCCGCCGAATTCCAGGTAGAGGCGGCCGGGAAATTGCCCCACCCGTTCCAGGATGGCCGCAGTCTGTTCGCCGAGGTACTTCTCGTTGTCAAAACCGATCATTGCGGGCATACAGGTCTCCTTTCGTGTTTCCGAGAAGTCGGGCACGGCTCTCCGTGCCCCGCCGGCGTCATCACAGATGCTTTCTGACCACCTCGAGCACTTCGGGCAAATCCATGCCGATCTCTTTCAGGTGCTCCGGCTTGGGCACCCCCTGGGGAGTCCAGCCACGCCGCAAAAACACGGCGTCGAGCAGGCTCTCGTACTGTTTTTCGCGGTAAGCCCGGAGCAGGGCCAGCTTCTCTTCGACCGTCTTGCCCTGGGGATCGATCCCCTGCTTTTCCAGAAGCTGCTTGTCGTAACGGTCCTGACGCGACTCGTATTCGTCGACCGTGACCGGCCCCATGGCCCGGTAGGGAGGATGGTCGTCGGCCCGCTTGCCATGCCCCATGCTCAGGTTGAACACCCGCTGGAAGTTGTAGACTCGTTCCGATTGGCGGATCATCCCCGGGCCGTCGAGGGGCTCGCCGGTGATGGCGCTGTAGATGGTCAGGTAGTTGTCGACGTGCTCGGGCACCTTGTTGGGTTCGGGATGCTTGGCGTTGTCGGCGGGCTCCACGTCGTTCCAGGGCAACTTGCAGAGCCCTTGCAGGCCAAACCAGGTGCGGTACATCGGGAAGTAGTGGAGGGCCTCGGCCTTCTTCTCGAAGGTGGGGATGTGGTTGTTGACCATGTCCATGAAGATCA
>CAZTNO010000078.1:0-10822 GCA_964614865.1 uncultured Clostridia bacterium | reverse complement strand
GGGGACGCAGCCTCTTGCCGGGCACGGTCAGGGCGTAGTGCATGGCCGCCGCCAGGGTGCCGGTGGCGGGATCGATCCCCCCGACCAGGGCCTGGTCGATGCGGGCGGTCAGCGGGTCAGGAGGATTCGCCGTCGTCGTCAGCAAAATCCACCTCTTCCATGACGCCGGCTGCGTTCTTTTGCAGCACCTTCACCTTCTTTTCCACTTCGGCCAGTTCGCGCTTCATGGCCAGCGACAGGGCCATCCCCTCCTCGTACAGGGCCAGTCCCTCCTGCAGCGGCAGCCCGGCATCGTCGAGCTGCTTGACGATCGTTTCGAGCCGCAGCAGCGACTATTCAAACGTGGGTTTTTCCTTTTTCATCGTTTCTCCTCCACCACCGCCTGGGCACTGCCCCGGTGGAAACGCAACCGCAGGGTTTCGCCGCCGGAAAGGTCTGCTGAGTTCCGCACCACTTCGCCGCTGGCCCGGGTGGCGATCGAATAACCCCGGGCGAGTACCTGTTCGGGGCCCCGCGCCTCGAGGGCGGCCGTAGCCGTCGACAATGCCTGTTGCCGGGTGCCGAGCAGGGAAAGCAGCGAGGCCCGCAGGGCCAGGGCGGTGCGCTCGGCGCGCAATTTCCCCCCCTCCACCCGGCGCATCAGGTCGAGCCGCCCCAGGGTCTCGCCCTGGCGGGCCAGGTTGGCCCCGCGCCGGCGGATCCCCTCGGTGAGCCGGCGGTGCAGGTCGAAGTCCAGGTTGTCCAGCTGTTGCTCGCGCTCCATCACCCGGCCGGGAAAACGGGGCAAGGCGGTGTCGTCGAGCAAATCCCACAGGGCCGACCGGCAGGCATGAAGGCTCCTTTCCAGGCGGCGCCCCAGCAGGTTCTGCTGATGGGCCAGCCGGGCCAGGAAGTCATCTTTCCGGCCCACCACCATTTCGGCCGCAGCCGAAGGGGTGGGGGCGCGCAGGTCGGCGACGAAATCGGCGATGGTGAAGTCGATCTCGTGTCCCACCGCCGAAATCACCGGGATGCGGGAAGCGAAGATCGCCTCCACCACCGGCGGTTCGTTGAACGCCCACAGGTCCTCGTAGGCTCCGCCGCCCCGGCCGACGATCATCACGTCGAGGTCGTGGTAGGAGCGGTTGAAGTGGTCGATACCGGCAGCCACCTCGGCGCTGGCCCCCTCTCCTTGCACCCGGGCCGGATAGAGGATCAGCTCCAGGCCGGGGAAACGGCGGTGCAGGACGTGCACGATGTCGCGCACCGCGGCGCCGGTGGGCGACGTGACCACGCCGATGCGCCGGGGCAACAGCGGCAGCCGCTTTTTTCGGGTCGGCTCGAAATAGCCCCGCTCCTGGTAGTAGGTTTTGAGTTTTTCCAGGGCGGCGTGGATATCCCCCACCCCCTTGGCGGCGATCTCCTGGGCGATGAGTTGCAGCTCGCCCCGCGGAGCGTACATCGAAATCTGCCCCTGCACCACCACTTCGCGGCCGTTTTCCACCCGCGGCTGACGGGAACGCTGCATCTGGCCCCGGAACATCACCACCCGGATCGAGCCGGCAGCATCTTTCAGGGTGAGATACAGGTGGCCCGAGCTGGCGTAGGTGACTCCCGAGGTCTCTCCCGCCACCCGCACCCGGGGGAACTCGCTCTCCAGCTTCCCCTTCAACAGGTTGTTGAGCTCGGAGACGGGAAAAATCCGCTCGCAATCAAACAAGCTGCGACTCCGTCATCCCCTCTTGAAAGCGCTCCCGCGCCACCGACACCGCCCGGCCGGGTTCGAGGTCGACCTCGATCAGGGTCCAGTCGAGCACCATCGGTCCGGTCTCGACTTCGAAACGCTGGTTCACCCCGGTGGTGAACTTTTCGAGGATGGGGCCCCGCTTCATGCCGATCACCGAGTCGAGGGCCCCGGTCATGCCGACGTCGGTCTGGTAGGCCGTGCCGCCGGTGAGGATACGCAAGTCGGCGGTGGGCACGTGGGTGTGGGTGCCGAGGACCGCCGCCACCCGTCCGTCCAGGTAATACCCCAAAGCCTGCTTTTCGGCGCTGGCCTCGGCGTGGAAATCGACCACCACCAGCCCGCCGCTGCGACTCTTGAGAAAATGGTCCATGGCCAGGAAGGGGTTGTCCACTACCGGCTCCATGAACACCCGCCCCTGCAGGCTGACCACCGTCACCTCGACCCCCGCAGCCACCTTGCGCGACGCCCATCCCTGGCCGGGAGCCGAAGGGGGGAAATTGAGCGGCCTGGCGATGCGCGGCTCGACCCGCAACAGGGGCAACGCCTCTTTCTTGTCCCAGATGTGGTTGCCCCCGGTCAGCAGGTCGACCCCGGCGGCGAAGAGCTCGTCGGCGGTGCGTTTGATCATGCCGAGCCCCCCGGCCGAATTTTCGCCGTTGGCGATCACCACATCGGGGGCGTAGCGGGTTTTCAGTTTCGGCAGCAGGGCGGCGACGAACTGCCGGCCGGGTCGACCGATCACGTCGCCGATCAGGGCGATCTTCAGCTTACTTTGCATACTCGACGGCCCGAATTTCCCGGATCACGGTCACCTTGACCTGCCCCGGATACTCCATTTCCTGTTGAACCTTCCGGGCGATGTCTTTGGACATCAGGAAGGTCTTGTTGTCGTCGAGCTCGCTGGCGTTGACGATCACCCGCACTTCGCGGCCCGCCTGCAAGGCAAAGGCCTTGTGGATCCCCTGGAAGGACTTGGCGATCTCTTCGAGCTTTTCCAGCCGCTTGATGTAGGTCTCCAGGATCTCGCGCCGGGCCCCGGGGCGGGCGGCAGAGATGCTGTCGGCGGCCTGAATCAGGATACCCTCCACCGAGGTGAAGTCGGTGTCCATGTGGTGGGAGGCGATCGCTTCTTGAACCTGTTTGGATTCGCCGAATTTGCGGGCCAGATCCACCGACAGCGAGGTGTGGGTGCCCTCGGTCTCCCGGTCGATGGCCTTGCCGATGTCGTGGAGCAGGCCCGCCCGGCGGGCCAGGGGCATGCTGGCGCCGACTTCCCGGGCGAGCATGGCCGAGATCAGCGCCACCTCGCGCGAGTGCTCGAGCACGTTCTGGCCGTACGAGGTGCGGAACTTCAGCTTGCCCAGGTAGAAGTACAACTCGGGATTCATGTCCTTGATGCCGAGTTCGAGGACGACGTTCTCCCCCTCTTTGCGCAGGTAGGTGTCGAAGTTGGCCTTGATCTTCTCGACCAGCTCCTCGATGCGGGCGGGGTGGATCCTGCCGTCCGAGATCAACGCCTGGATGGTCTGGCGAGCGATCTCGCGGCGGATCGGGTCGAACGAGCTCACCAGTACCGCCTCGGGGGTGTCGTCGACGATGAAATCGACCCCGGTGGCGTTCTCCAGGGCCCGGATGTTGCGTCCTTCCCGACCGATGATCCGCCCCTTCATCTCGTCGGAGGGGAGGTCGATCACGGTCACCGAGGAGGAGACCACGTGTTCGGTGGCGATGCGCTGCACCGCGGTGGAGATCACCTCGCGGGCCAGGTCCTGGCTTTTGGTTTTCAACTCGTCATCGATGGCCTTCAGGCGCTGGGCCGATTCGAGCCGGGCTTCAGCTTCCACCTGGTGGATGATCTCGGCCTTGGCTTCGCCGGCCGACATGCCCGAAATCGCCTCCAGCTTCAGCCGCTGCTCATCGAACAACTGGTCGACCTTGGCCCGCACGGCGGAGCTCTCCTCCTCCATCAGGGCCACGTCCCGCTCCATCTTCTTGAGTTCCTTTTCCTTGTTGTCGAGGTTGATGTAGCGCTTGTCGAGGTTCTCCTCTTTCTGGATCAGCCTCTTCTCGGTGGCATTCAGCTTGTTGACGCGCTCGCTCTGCTTGCGGTTGTACTCGTTCTTCCAGTTGGCGAACTCCTCCTTCAACTCGATCATGACCTGTTTTTTCTGGTTCTCGATCTCTCGCTGGGTTTTGTTTTCCAACTCGCTGCGCTGAAATTCGAGCTTATGCAACTCCAGGGACAGTTTTCGCTGCGGCAGCCAGTAGCCAAGGGCAAAACCGGCGCCGGTGCCGACAGCCCCGACAATGAGGGCAAGGGTCAGCGACATGGTATCCTCCTTTTCTCAGGATGAGAATCGGATGGGAATCGGCTCTTTTCCGTCTTCCTTCGTCAGCATGACATCGATGCGGCCGAGCACCTCTTGGAGGGTATGGTTTTCCTTTTTCAAGGTGAAGTAGTCTTGTGCGACGTTGATGGCGGCAAGCAGTCCCAACCGGAACGAATCCAATTCATTCATCCTGCCTTTGATTTGGTTGATCTTGTTTTCCACGTAATCGACGACCTGGATGAAGTCGTCGGGCGAAATGTCGTCGGCGATGCTGAAAACCAGGGACTTGCCGAGCACCTGGATTTCGACCTCGCGGGCCATGCTCACTCGGCCGATGAGGCCAGGTCGAGCAGGGCGGCAATCTTCTTGCGGATCTCCCCCTTTTCGTGGTCGCCTTCGCTCAGCGACGATTTGAGCTCGTCGACCTCCCCCTTCAGTTTCTGGTTTTCCTCGCGCAGCGTTTTCACACTGCCGATCAGGGCGGCGATCTTTTCCTCCAGTTTATCGAACTCCTTCATACTCATGGCTTGACTCCTTGGGTGGACCGGGGCAACAGGCCGAGGTCGGCGGTCAGTCGCCCGGTGAGACGGGTGTGAATCTCGGTGATCTGCTCGCCGGACAGGGTCCCCCCGGCGGAGCGGTAGGAAAAACCGACGGTCATGGACACGGTGCCCGGGGGCAGGCTTTCCCCCCGGTACAAATCCACCAGCTTGTACTGTTCCAGCTCTACCGGTCGCAGGGCATCTGTCCGGCGGCAGAAGTCGCCCCACAGGAGCTGTTGGGGCATGAGGAACGAAAAATCGCGGACTGCTGCCGGCAGTCGGTTCCAGGGGGCGAACGGCTTCCCGGCAACGGGGGCGCACAATCGGTGCAAGTCGAGTTCGACGGCGAAAACGGCGCGTTCGATCGCGAAACGGGCCAGAACCGGCAGGTCCACCTCGCCGATCCAACCGAGGGCGCCCTCCTCCGCCTGCGGTTGCTCGATCAGCAACGCGTGACCAGGGCGCGTGCCCGGAACCGGTGCGGGGGCGAATTCGACCGGCCGGCCCAATCGGCCGCACAGCGCCTGCACCGCCGCCTTGAGCGTGAACAGGTCGCCCTCACGGGCCACCGTTCGCCAACTGGGACGCATCTCCAGGCCGGACTGCAACAGCGCCAGACGATCGGTCTCGACGATCTCTCCGTCCCGGGCGGCGAATACGTGTCCGGTCTCGAACAGGGCCAGGCGAGTCTCGCCAGCGTTCAGGTTGAGGGCGGCATTGCGCAGCAGCCCCGGCAACAACGAACCCCGCATCACCGAATACTCGCGGCCGAGCGGATTCTTCAGCACCACATCGGTGCCGTCGCTCGAAAACAGGGAGTTTTCTCCAGGGGATTGGAACGACCAGTTCATCGCCTCGTGCCAGCCACCATAGATCAGGTGGTCGCGGGCCAACTCGCGGACCAGGCGGTGCGGGGAGACATCGACGGCCTGGCGGACCCCGACAGGCAAGACCGAAGGGAGGCGATCGAAACCGACTTCGCGAACGATTTCCTCGACCAGATCCTCGCGTCCGGCCACGTCGACCCGAAAGGAGGGGGGGGTGACCCGCCAGTCCCCGCTCCGTTCCTCGACCGTGAAGCCGAGACGGAGCAGCGTTCCGGCACATTCATCCCCGGTCAACGGCATGCCGCTATAAACCGATGGAAACTCTTTTGCCAGCTCGATCGCCGGTTGCGCCCCGGCAACATCGCCAGCATCGGTGAACAAGGCCAGGGTGGGCTTTTCACCGGTGATTCTTTCCAGCAGGGCCAGCGCATAGGCCAGGGAAAGCGGTGGCAAGGCCGGGTCGGTGCCTCGCTCGTAGCGGTACGAGGCGTCGGACCGCAATCCATGGCGCCGGGCGGTGCGGCGAATACCACGCCAGGCAAACCACGCGCTCTCGATGAACAGCGATCGGGTCGCCCCGGTGATCGCCGAATCCTGGCCGCCCATGATACCTGCCAGTGCGATCGGCTTTTCACTATCGGCGATCACCAGATCGGAATCGTGCAAAAGCGGTTCGCGGCCGTCCAGCAGCACGATTCTTTCTCCGGCACGGGCTCGGCGCACGATCACCGCAGGTCCGGCGAGCCGGTCGGCATCGAAAAAGTGCACCGGTTGGCCGAGGGTCATCATCACCAGATTCGAGATATCGACCAGATTGTTGATCGGGCGCAAGCCCAGGCTCTCCAGCAGGGCCGCCACTTCGGGTGGGGAGTCCTGCACCCTCACTCCGGTCACCAGCGCTCCGCAGTAGCGAGGGCAGCCTTCCAGAGCCTCGATGCGTACCGGGAACGAGGGATCGAGCCGCGTTGCCGGCAATTCGGCGCCTCGTGGCGGCTGCAACGCGAACTGCGGCATTTTGGCCGCAACCTCGCGGGCCACCCCCAGATGGCAGAGCCAGTCGGGTCGGTTGGGGGTGATGTCGAACTCCAGCACGTCGCCGGCGGGGGTGGCTTCCACGCGATCGATCTCGAATCCCACCGTTTCCAACAGGTCGGCGAGGGCGTGCCCGTCTCCGGGAAACGGCACCAGCGAACGGAGGAGGGGGAGGTTGATCTTCATGGGGCATCACCCGAACTGGGCCAGCAGGCGCAGGTCGTTTTCGTACAGGTATCGGATATCCGTGACTCCGTAGCGCAGCATGGCGTTGCGCTCGATGCCCATACCGAAGGCGAAGCCGGAGTAGATCGTGGGGTCGATGCCGCCGTTGCGCAACACCTGGGGATGGATCATTCCCGAACCGAGCACTTCGAGCCAGCCGGTGCCTTTGCAGATTCGGCAGCTCCGGTCGGCGCCGGCGCACAAAAAACAGGAGACATCGACCTCGGCCGAGGGCTCGGTGAAGGGGAAGTAGCTCGGGCGGAAGCGGATCCGCGACTCGGGGCCATAGAAGGCCCGCAGGAAGGCCTCCAGGGTTCCCTTGAGGTGGGCGAAAGTAATGCCGCGGTCCACCAGCAGCCCCTCGATCTGGTGGAACACCGGGGAGTGGGTGGCGTCGGGCTCGTCCTTGCGGAATACCCGGCCGGGCACGATGATCTGGATCGGCGGCCGGTGCTCCAGCATGTAGCGGATCTGCATCGGCGAGGTCTGGGTGCGCAGCACGCGATCGGGCCAACCCTCGATGAAGAAGCTGTCCTGTTCGTCGCGGGCCGGGTGGTCCTCGTCCATGTTGAGGGCGGTGAAGTTGAAGTAGTCGGTTTCGGCCTCGGGCCCATCGGCCACCGAATAACCGAGGCGGATGAAAATCGCCTCCAGCTCGCGCTGAGTGTGGCTCAGCAAGTGGCGGCGACCCAGCGGCAGGTCGTCGGCGGGCAGGGTGGGATCGAACCAGGTGTCGGCGACCGGGGCCAGCCGGGCCTCGGCCTCTTCGAGCCGGGCGGCAACCCAACCCTTGAATTCGTTGACGGCCTTGCCCAGCGCCGGCTTGTCGGCGGCGGGAAGGGCCTTCAGTTGTTCGAGCAGACCTGTGACCACGCCCCGCTTGCGGGCAAAATACCGCTCCCGTACGGCGGTGATGTCGGCTGCAGATCGGGCTTCCGCCAGCTCCCCTACCAGTGCTTCCCGGTACCTACCAATCTCCAGTCGCAGGTCATCGTTCATACCTGGGGCTTGACTCGATCCACGATCCGGGCGAAAGTCTCCGGTTCGGTGGCGGCAAGGTTTGACAGGATTTTGCGGTTGAGCTGGATGTTCGCCGTCTTCAGCCGGTGGATGAAGACCGAATAGCTCATGTCGTAGGCGCGGACCGCGGCGTTGATGCGCACGTTCCAAAGCCGGCGAAAATCGCGCTTCTTGTTGCGACGATCGCGGTAGGCATAGGAAAGGGCTTTCTCGACCGCCTCTTTGGCGGCGCGGTAGTTGGTGCCCTTGGTCAGAAAAAATCCCTTGGCCTGGGCCAGGATCTTCTTGCGCCGCAACAGCTTCTTGTTTCCTCTGGTTACTCTCGGCATGCGTTCCTCCTCACATCGTCATCGCGACGGGGCACCCGAATCGCCGGTTCTGCGGCCTCCGGTCCGGCTGACCACGACCGCCCCGTGAGGGGGACATCGCGGTTCACCGGGCGGACGGTCGGGCACCCGCCCGTCGCGGGCTTACTTTCCGTAGGGCAGAAGCTCCCGGATCTTGTGGAACTCCTCGTGGACGACCATAGTGGGCTGCTTGAGCCCCCGTTTTCGCTTGGAGCTCTTGTGCGTCAACAAGTGCGACCCGCCGGCGCGGAAACGCTTGATCTTGCCGGTGCCGGTATAAGAAAACCGTTTCTTGGCCCCTCTATGCGTTTTTAGCTTTGGCATCCTTTCCTCCTTTTTTGGCGCCGATCAACATGTGGCAGTTGAAGAATTCCCTCTTCGGCGGCGCTTCGATGTCGGCGATATCCTTGAGCAACTCGACCACCTTGGTAACCATGGCGTCGAGCATCTCGGGTTTGCGTTTCTGGCGACCCCGCAGCCACACGGTCACCTTGACCTTGTCGCCGTCGTCAAGAAATTCCTTGATCTTCTTCATCTTGACTTCGATGTCGTGGCCACCGATGGCGGGGGTGAACTTGATCTCCTTGATCTGGATCTTGCGCTGGTTGCGCTGGGCCTCGTGGGCCTTCTTCTGCAGCGAGTACAGGAACTTGCTGTAGTCGAGGATCCGGCAAACCGGCGGGCTGGCCTCGGGCGAGATCTCGACCAGGTCGAGCTCCCGCTCCCTGGCCATGGCCAGGGCCTGGGCGGTGGCGATCACCCCCACCTGTTCCTTGTTCTCATCGATGAGCCGCACCTCGGATGAGCGGATCTCTTCGTTGATGTTGTGGGGATTCTTCCGGATCTTGGGTTTTTGGGGACTATACCTCATACGTTGTGCTCTTATCCTCTATGATGATTTTCATGCGTTCGATGAATTGGGCCAGCGGCATCACGCCTCGCTCGCCATGACGGTGGACCCGCACCGACACCTGGCCGGCGGCGGCTTCCCGCTCGCCGATCACGGCGATTACCGGGATCTTCTGCATCTCGGCGTCGCGGATCTTGCGGCGCATCCCCTCGCGGCGATCGTCGATCTCGGCACGAATGCCATGGCCGCGAAGCTCCTCGAGCGTTTTGCGCGCAGACTCTTCCTGTTTTTCGGAGATCGGCACCAGTTGGACCTGCACCGGAGCCAGCCACAACGGGAAAAAACCGCCGTAGTGCTCGGTGAGCACGCCGAAGAAACGCTCCAGCGAGCCGAGCAGGGCGCGATGCACCATGAAGGGTCGGTGGGCGGCGCCATCGGCGCCGATGTACTTCATGTCGAACCGCTCCGACAGGTTGAAGTCGAACTGGATGGTGGTGCACTGCCAGGTGCGCCCCAGGGCGTCCTGGATCTTGATGTCGATCTTGGGGCCGTAGAAGACGGCCTCCCCTTCCATGCGGGTGTAGTCGAGCCCGCGGGTGGTCAGGGCCGATACCAGCGAGGCTTCGGCCCGCTGCCAGTTCTCGTCGGAGCCGGCATAGTGCCCGGGATCCTTGGGGTCGCGCACCGACAGGGCGATGTGGAACACCGAGAAGCCGAAGGTGCGCAGCATGTCGAGCGAGAAGTCGAGCACCCGCAGGATTTCGTCGTCGATCTGCTCGGGGGTGCAGATGATGTGGGCGTCGTCCTGGGTGAAACCGCGCACCCGCATCATGCCGTGCAGGGTGCCGCTGCGCTCGTAGCGGTAGACGGTGCCCAGCTCGGCCCAACGAAGCGGCAACTCGCGGTAGGAGTGCAGCGTCGCCTTGTAGATCATGATGTGGAACGGACAGTTCATCGGCTTGAGATAGTAATTCGAGCCGTCGATGTCCATCGGCGAGTACATCGCGTCCTTGTAGAAACCCAGGTGCCCCGAGGTCTGCCACAACCACTCCCGCCCGATGTGGGGAGTGTAGAGCAACTCGTAACCACCCTGGTAGTGGCGCTTCTTCCAGTACTCTTCGATCTGGTAGCGGATGCGCGCCCCCTTCGGGTGCCAGTAGACCAGTCCGGGCCCCGCCTCTTCCTGAAGCGAGAACAGGTCCAGCTCGCGACCCAGGGTGCGGTGATCGCGTGCCTGGGCCTGGGCCAGGAAATCCAGGTAGCCCTGCAGGCCTTCGGCGGTGGCGAACACCGCCCCGTAGATGCGCTGCATGGAGGCGTTGCGCTCGTCGCCTTTCCAGTAGGCCGCCGCCACCGACAACAGTTTGAAATGGCGCAGGTGACCGGTGGCGGGGAGGTGGGGGCCGCGGCACAGGTCGACGAAATCGCCCTGGCGGTACACCGTCACCTCGTCTCCGACCACCTTGTCGGCGATCAGTTCCAGCTTCAGGTGCTGCCCTTTTTCCCGGAAGTAGCTTTCGGCCTCGGCCCGGGTCCAGGTGAGGCGCTCCACTGCCTGGTTTTTGGCGACCAGCTCGCGCATGCGCCCGGCAATCCGTTCCAGATCCTCGGGGGTGAACGGGGAGGCGACCAGAAAATCGTAATAGAAACCGTTCTCCACCGCGGGCCCCACGCCGTATTGCGCCCCGGGATAGAGCTCGGTGACCGCATGGGCCAGGAGATGGGCGCAGGAGTGGCGATAGACGTCGAGGGTGCCCTCGTCACCGGGGAACAGGTCGACGGCGGCGAGCCCTGCGGGGACGGGCCGGGAAAGGTCTGAAAGCTCCTCTCCCACCCTGCGGAGAATCGGTTGCTGCTGGTTCATGAAAAAATAGGCGCGGGCGGGCTCGAACCGCCGACCTCTACCGTGTCAAGGTAGCGCTC
>CAZTNO010000077.1:0-10949 GCA_964614865.1 uncultured Clostridia bacterium | reverse complement strand
CTGCCGAGATCTGCCAATCCAACCAAGACAAAATTGCTGTCGACACCCCCATCCCGTTGCGAATTCGCAAAGGCTTTGCCAGCATCGAGGAGACGATCTTTCCCGACCCTGACGGGGTGGTGGAGATCAAGGCACGGGCCGGCGAACCGCTGGCGATATGCCTTGATCCGGACCAAACCGATCTGGAGGGCGGACACGCAGGTCCGCCCCTACAACGGGTCCCTTCAACGATCTGGTTTGCTGGAATCGAACGGGTGGGGTCTGACATCCGCCCGTTGCCGATCGGCGCCCGCCTCGATCCCGACACCGGGGTGTTCTCGTGGCTGCCGGGCCCGGGCTTCCGCGGCGCCTTCACCCTGGAGTTTTTGGCGAACCGGGGAGGGCCTTCGCCCGCCCGTCATCTCGTGCGAGTGATTTTGGAGTAGGGGCGAAAAACCTTTCGCCGCTCGAAGTTTTCGGCCCCCCCCCACGGGGGGCGTGCCCCTTTCCCGGGTGGGAGATTCCGGTTGCCCCCCCCGAAGGTTCGCCGCCTGTGGAAGGGGTATGATATAATTCCCACCATGCTTGCTGGCCCGATCGCATCCCTGCCCGCTTCGCTTTCCCCCTCCAGCCGATGACCTTTGCCACCCCGATTGCATTCTTCCTGCTGGTGCTGCTGATCCCGCTGGCGGGCCTTTTTGTCTGGAGCCATCAGCGACGCCGGGCCGACCTTGCCGCCTTTCTCTCTCCCCAGGCGATCGCCCGCGGGGTGGTGCGGCGCCGCCACGATGTCGACTTTTTGCGGGCCGCCCTGTTTCTGGCCGCCTGCGTATTGCTGGTGACCGCTTTGGCCCGTCCCCAGTGGGGGGAGCGGTACGAGGCCCTGCCGATCCGCTCGATCGACCTGCTGTTTGCCGTCGACACCAGCCGCTCGATGCTGGCCGAAGACCTCCGCCCCAATCGCCTCGAAGCAGCCAAACGCCTGGTTGCCGGCATCGCCGCCCGCATGCGCTCCGACTACCTGGGGCTGATCACCTTCGCCGGGGCGGCCCGGGTCGACTGCCCCCTGACCTCCGATCACGACGCCTTCGCCCTGCTGTCGGAGACGGCCGCCATCTCCGCCGACGAGCTGCAAGGGACCGACTTCGCCGCCCCGTTCGAGACGGCGGCGCGCATCTTCGCCAAGCGCCCCGCAAGCCACAAGGTGCTGGTCCTCATCACCGACGGTGAGGATCAGGAGAACCGCTTCGAGAAGGCCCTGACCCTGCTGCGCAAGGCCAAGGTGACCCTCTTCACCGCCGGTTTGGGCAGCGTCGAAGGGGCCCCCATCCCGCTGCGCGGCGACGACGGCACCATCACCGACTGGAAAAAGGACCGCGAGGGGAAGATGGTCCGCAGCACCTTGCAGCGGGAATTGCTGACCAGGATCGCCACCCCCACCGGCGGCCGCTTCACCGCCGTCACCGGCCCCGCCGCAGGGGACGCCCTGATCGACACCCTCGACCGCTTCCAGCGCACCACCCTCTCGCAGCGGATGCGCAAGGTGCCCATCGAGCGTTACCGCTGGCCGTTGCTGGGCGCGTTGTTGCTGCTGCTCGGCCTGGCCGTCCTCAGTGAACGGAGATCCTCATGTCCCGCCGAAGCCTCCTGATCCTCGCCCTCCCCTGCGTCCTCTTCTGGCACTGGTTCGACCCGGTGGCCCGGCAAAACGACCGCGGCGTCCGCCTGCTCGCCGAAAACAACCCCACCGCCGCCCTGACCGAGTTTCTCGCCGCCCGCGGCCGCCGCCCCGGCGAGCCGGCGTTGCTGCTCAACACCGCCCTGGCCCTCTACCGGCTGGGAAAGTTTGCCGAAAGCCGCACCGAGTGGCAGGCCGCACAAAAAGGCTCGGTATCGATTACCCCCGGCGAAATCGCCTACAACCTGGGCAACGCCTTTTTCCGGCTGCAGCAGTACGATCAGGCGTTGGCCAGCTATCGGCAGAGCCTGCTGCAAAACCCAAGCGACCGCCAGGCCAAGAAAAACCTGGAGTGGACTTTAAAAAAGATCCGGGAGCAACAGGAAAAGGAGCGGCAGAAAAAGGAGGAATCGCAACAAAACCAGCAAGCACCGCCCCCCCCTCCGCCGCCGCAGAAAAAGTACGACCCGATCACCCAGTACCTGGACCAGAACGAACGCAAGCAACTGGAAAAGAAGAAACAGGCCGGCCTGCCGATGGGGCTGGAAAAGGACTGGTGACATGCGCGTTCGCTTGACCCTCCTGCTCTTCGCATTGCTGGCAGCGCCGGGATGGGCCCAAGATCCCGTTTTTTTGGCCGAGGTGAACGCCCGCCGCATCGGCCTCCAGGACACCCTGATCTACCGGTTGATTTTTCGCGGCATCGACCAACCGATCTCTCCCGAGTTGCGGAACGTGCCGGGATTTCAGGTCCTCCATCGCTCCCATAGCTCTTCGTTCGAGTACTCGGGCGGCCGCTCCACCCATACCTCGACCTTTATCTTCTACCTGAAGCCGACCCGCACCGGCAGCCTGGAGATTCCGGCCGCCCACACCGTGGCCGGAGGGCGGGAATACAAAACCGCCGCTTTCCCGATCGAGGTGGTCGCCGGCAAGGTGTTGCCCGCCCCGGCGAGGCCGGCAAACCCGTTCATTCCGCCGTGGGAGGAGGAAGCGCAGGGCCCCGACGCCGCACCGGTGCCGGGGGTTCCCGACGCTGACCAGGGCGAGCTGCGCCTCGAGGCCACCCTGTCCAAAAAGACGGTGGTGACCGGCGAGCCGGTCATCTACACCGTACACCTGCTCACCCAACAGGCGGTCGATTCGGTCGATCTGGTCTCCTCGCCGTCGTTCCCGGGCTTCTGGCAGGAGTGGCTGCCGGTGCCGGGTACCGTCCCCGGCAAGACCGAGCTGCGCAACGGCAAGACCTTCCAGGTGTTCGAGATCCGCAAGGCGATCCTGTTCCCCGGCCAGACGGGCACTCTGGACATCCCCGCCATGCAGTTCTCGATCACCTCGGGCGGCGGCCCCCTGGGCCTCTTTTCGGGCTCCCGGCCGATCGATCGGTCCACCCAGCCGCTCCGTTTGACGGTGAAGCCCCCCCCGCCCCCCGCCCGCGGGCTGCCGGTGGGCAGGTTCGAACTGACGGTCGCCGCCGCCAGTGCCCGGGCCGATGCCGGCGAGTTCTTTCCCGTCCGCATCACGGTGAGCGGTGACGGCAACGTCAAAACCCTCGCCCCGCCCGGGCTCCCCTCCTCCCCCGATTACCGCGCCTACCCCGCCAAAATCGAATCACGCTACGACGGGGGCGACCCGCCCAAGGGCACCCTGACCGCCGAGATCCCGGTGGCCTTCCTGCGCACCGGCCAGGTGACTTTCCCGGCGGTGGAGCTGCGCTTCTTCGACCCCGTCCGCGGCCAGGTGGAAACCGTGCGCAGCCAACCCTTCACGGTGACGGTGAGCGGCGAAATCGGCGCCCTGGGGGCCCCCAGCGCCAAAGCCCCCCCTCCTCCTGCACGGGAAAAGCCCGCCCCGGCGGTCACCGCCCCCCTCGCCGGCGACCCCGACCGGATCCCCGGCGGAAAAGGCTTCTGGCTGCTCGTGGCCCTCCCCTTCCTCTTTCCGCTGGCGTGGCTGGGCAAGCGTCTGGGGTGGGACACCTGGCGCCGCAGGCACCCCTCCGAGCCGCGGGACCGGGCTCTCCGTGAAACCCTCGCCATGCTGGAAAGGGGTGCCTCGATCGGCGACCTCCCCCCCGCCATCGCCCACTACCTCTCCCTCCGTCTGAACACCCCCGCCGGCGGCGCCACCCCGGGCGAAATCGACGCCATCCTGAACGAACACGGCATCTCCTCCGCCCCCCGGCAACGACTCCTCGATCTCTGGCAGGAAGCCTCCCGCCGCAGGTACTCCCAGGCGCCCGGCACTGCCGAAAGCGAGGTGGATTGGCGTCTGGAGGCTGGCTCCATGCTACGGGTTATCGATCGGGAGTGGCGATGAAAAGATTCACCTGGCTCGTTTGCCTGACCCTGCTCGCTGCCGCCATGGGCCACACCGCAGCCTCCGAAGAGACGTTTGCCGCTGCCAGCCGGCTGCTTTCCCAGGGCAGGGCCGCCGAAGCCCTGCCGCAGCTCCGGCAACTGGCCGAAACCAGCCGCCAGGGGGTGGTGTGGTTCAACCTGGGCAACTGCCTGCTGGAGCTCGACCGCCCGGTCTGGGCCCGGGTCGCCTACCTGCGAGCCGACAAGTACCTGCCCGGCGACAGCGCCATCGCCCGCAACCTCGCCCTGCTGCGGGCCCGTTTTCCGACTCCCGCCGATCCCGGCCCCGAGAGCGGCTGGATCGCCTTTTTTCGCGAACTCCGCCGCCACCTGCCGCCGGGGCAACTCGCCCTGGTCATCCTGGCCGCCAGCTGGGGGGCCGCCTTGCTCTGGCTCGGCTGGCTGCTCAGGCCACGCCGCCTGTGGTTGTACGGGCTTTTCCTGGCACTGATCGTCGGCGGCCTCGCCGCGGGGGCGATGGTTCTGGAGCAACAGGCGATCACCCGCATCACCCGGGGGGTGGTGCTGCACGGGGAGGTCGAGCTGCTCTCGGCGCCCGAAACGGGGGCGACCGTCCTCTTCACCCTGCCCGCCGGCCAGGAGGTCCGCTGGATCGAACGCCGCGGCGACTGGCTGTCGGTGGCAGCATCCACCCAGATGGCGGGCTGGACCGAGGCCAGCAACGTGGAAGGGATTTGATCCCCGCCGGCATCTATCTGCATGTCCCCTTCTGCCGGCGAAGGTGTTTCTACTGTCACTTCTTCAAGATCGAGGCCAGTGCCGGGCGAATCGCCTGCTATTTGGAGTCGCTTCGGCAGGAGATCACGCTGGCGGCCGACCCGGGGCAAGCCTGCGACACGATCTACTTCGGCGGCGGCTCCCCCTCGCTGCTCGATCCCGACCAGATCGAAAAGCTGCTGACGGCGCTGCGCAGCAGCTTCCACCTGCGGGAAAACAGCGAAGTCACCCTGGAGGCCAACCCCGAGGACCTCGATCTGGCGCAACTTTGCGCCTATCGCGCCGCCGGCGTCAACCGCTTGAGCCTGGGCGTGCAGTCGTTTTCCCCCTGCGACCTCGAGTGGCTCGGCCGCCGGCACTCCGCCGCCACCGCCCAAAACGCGGTGGAGTGGGCCCGCCAGGCGGGCCTCGAGCGAATCTCGCTCGACTTCATCATCGGCTTGCCCGGCCAGAGCCGCCGCACGCTGGAAAAAAACTTCGAACGGGCCCGGAGCCTGGGAGCAGGGCACCTTTCGGTTTACCTGCTCGAAGAGGTGCCCCAGGTTCGCTCCGAGCGCTGGGAACGGCGGGCCGTCGCCCTGTACGGTGCTGCCCAAAACATCCTGGTGGGCCTGGGCTACCCGCAGTACGAGGTTTCCAACTTCGCGTCGCGGGCAAACCGCTCCCGCCACAACCAGAAGTACTGGCGGGGCGTCCGCTACTTCGGGCTGGGCCCCGGAGCATCGGGCTTTGACGGCAAGACCGACCGGCGCAACGTGCGCAGTCTGGCCGCCTACCACCGCCGTCTGGCCGCAGGAGAACTGCCGGTGGCCGAAAAGACAACCATTCCGGCCGGCTGGCGCCGGATCGCCACCGGCCTGCGTACCACAGACGGGGTGCCCGAACGTTTTTTTGCCGGCCGGGAGCGGGCGGTCTCCTTTTTGGAAAACGAACAGCTGCTGGTGCGCCGGCACGGGCAACTGGCCGTTCCCCCCGCAAGCTTGCTGCTGCTCAACGAAATCCTGGTCGAGTTGGCGGGCCCCGATTGAATCTTTCGTCCTGTCCCCTTTTTTTCTTTCCCCTGGTTCTGGTGTCCCATGAAAAAGACATCTCCCTCGGTTTTTTTTGGCAGCGAAAATGCTACAGACAAGATATAGCCAAACAATGCGTTCACCCTGAGGTGAATGCGAGGAGGATGATATGGTCCAGAGATCATTGCCAATCCTGTATTTGATCGTTGCCCTGGCCCTGCTGGCCCCCCCTGCGGAGGCAGCCGAGGCAGGCTCGGTGTACGGCCACGTTTCCCTGGTCGATCAGGGGGCCACGGTGACTCGGCTCGACGGCAGCGTGGAGCCGGCGGTGGTCAACCTCCCCCTGGCCCCCGGCGACACCGTTGCCACGGCCGCCGGAGGTCGCTGCGAGCTGCAGTTCGACAACGGCACCGTGATCCGCCTCGACAAGGACTCGCGCCTGAGCCTGACCTCGCTGATGGCCAGGAGCCTGACCTCGTCCCGTGCGATCACCACCCTCCGCCTGGAGCAGGGGCAGCTGGTGGCCCTGCCGCAAACCTACAACCAGGAGATGTTCCAGGTCGTCACCTCGAACGCCGCTGTGCTCCTGAAGAGCCGGGTGATCGCCACCATCCGCCTGGACGGGGACGGTGGCACCTCGCTGTTTTCCGACGGCGGCAAGTTCCAGGTGCTGTACGGGAGCGACGAGCAAAAGCTCCAGGAGGCCACGGTCAAGACGGGTCGCCCGCGCGCGGTAACCTCCGCTCACCAACTGACCGAGCAGGTGCCCCCCCGGACAATCGAGTTCATCGCCTGGAACGAGTACCTTGACCGCCATTTCCAGGAGCTGCATCGCGGGGTCGCCGTCGTGCCCAAACTCCCCAAATTCGGCAACCTGGCCCTGCGCCACTGGGCCGAGAAGTGGTCTTCGCGATACGGGGAGTGGGTCTACGACGATTTGTTCGGCTACGTGTGGCGGCCAGCCGACGAGCAGTTCGCCCTCTCGGCGCGCCCCTTCTTCCACGCCGACTACGTGCGGATGAACGGCCAGCTGTTCCTGGTACCCCAGCAGGCCTGGGGCTGGGTGCCGGCCCACATGGGCACCTGGGTCTGGATGAAGCGCGGCTGGACCTGGATCCCCGGCGATTGGTTCCACAACGGCGTGGTCGAGGACATGTACGGCAACCACACCGTCCCCACGTTCTTCCACTACTGGAGCGCATTCAACTGGTTCCAGCGGCCAGGCGGGCGGCCCGATTGGCCTGACCGGCGGCACGGGGAGCAGCCCCCCCCCGTTCCCGGCCCGCTGCAAAAAATCATCAAGCGGGTGTTGAAGGCCCCGGATGGCAACGAGATCAGGAGGACGGCTCTGGGTTACGTGGTACCGGGCATCGAGGCCGGGAAGCTGCCCAAAACCCTGGCCACCCCGATGGCGAACCCTGTCACCGAGCCTTCCGCCAAGGTCACCCCGCTGCGCGGCCCGGAGAAAGGACCGGCAACAAACCGGGCGGGCGAGACGTTCCTCTTGCGGGACTGGAATCCCGACCACCGTTGGGCAATCCGCAACGGGGGCCGGATCCGCTATCGTGGCAACGCCATCGTCTGCCCCGAGTTGCCTGTCCCCTCGAGAAGCGCCGATAACCCTTTCGACTTGCGGCAACGGGGCTCGACCATCGGCAGGGATGGCACCGCCAGTTCGAACGATCCGGTCGCCACGCCGGCGACGAGCGGCTCCCCCGGTGCCGGCGCACCGGTCCGGGACAACCCCGGAGACCGCACCATCATCAAGGACGACAAGGGGCGATAGTCACCCTGACCTGCCTTCCCGACCAACCCGGTCGGGGAGGCAGGCCCCATCACTGGGGACGGTTCTTGCTTTCTTGATTTTGTTGGTGTATGAGAGGGAGAATGAGAACCGCGCGCCGGACATACGAGGGGGCCTTCCATCACGGGATGAATCGTGGGTACGAGGGGAGGCCCATATTGCGGGCCCGGTCGGACAAGGTCGTCTTCCTGGATCTGCTCGAAAAAACCCAAGCCCTGACCCGAGTCCGAGTCCTGGCATACTGCCTCATGGACAACCACTATCATCTGATCCTCCAGAACGGTTCGGGGCGGATGTCCGACTTCTTCAAACAGCTCAACGGGCGCTATGCGGTCCACTACCGTAAGGCCCACGGCGGACGAGGCTACGTCTTCCAGGACCGCTACCGGAGCACCCTGATCCAGGACGATGCCTACCTCCGGGTGGCCATTGCCTACGTACTTGGCAATCCGTCTCGAACTGGGCGGATCCTCTCGTTTCTCGACTACCCCTGGTCCAGTGCCGGCCTCTACTTTAAGCCAGGAGAGTCAGCACGAGTGGACGCACGTTGGGTGGAGGAGTTGTTCGGTTCTGCAGAAGAGTTGGCTCGGGCGGTGAGGGGACTGGCAAGCGACGAACTGCCTACGATTCAGACGGAACTAGGGCCAGTGATCGGGGACCGTGGCTTCGTCGACCGGGCGCGCGAGAGGGCCGAACGGCGCTCGGGCCGGGAGAGCCTCGAGCGGCGACGGCATCGCGACCGCTATTTCGATCCGCTGGAAAAGGTCTTTGCCGAGTTCGAGCATATTCATCGCGTCGTGCTGGACGAGATCGACCTCCATTCCTACTCGGGCAAGCGGTTGCGGGCGGAACTACTGATCGAATTGAAGGAGAGAGCGGGGCTCACCTACCGGGAAATCGCCCGCCTCGATCTGTTCAGCGACCTGGAAATCAGCAGTCTCGGTCGGACCTACCAGCAGGCTCTGCTCCGCAGGAAGAACGAGGAGACAAACTCCGATGAACCGTAATCCCGAGAAATCAAGAAATCAAGAACCGTCCCCAATAACTCTCTTACTGGCCATCATCCTGGGATTTGCGGTTGAAACGCGGTTGCCGGCGACAGATTGGCAAATTCTCCTTTCCAACCGATTCGACGTGAGCCGAACCGCCAGCCGGGCGCTCCGGGTGTCGCTGGCCAAGAACGGCTGCCAATCGAGCCTGCTGAGAATCCCCGACAACCGCCTCGCTTTTCTGGAAATTCCGCCACTCGGAACAGAGTTGCTGGCCATCACCTCCAGCGGGGTGAGCAAAGCCTCGATCGCCGGTTATTATCTTGACGACCCCGATGCCCCAGAGGTGAGGTCGGGAAGCGTGTTCTTCTCGGTCTGTTCCACCATGACAGCGCACTTCACGAAGTACAGGCAAAACGTCTGGCTGCTCACGCCCAGCGGATTCGACGCTCGCAGGCTACGGGTCGTCTCTCCCCGGATCGTGGACTCCCGCGGCCAGGTGAACCCGCTAAAGTGGATCGAACTGGCCAGACAGAATCTCGACACCCTGCTGAGCCCGGACATCCTGACGGGGCTCCTCCAGGAGCGCTCCAGGCCGAACCGAGCGCTCACCAAAGAACATTTCCGGAAGGGGTTGTACGGGTATTTCCGCCCCCTTGGGCTGGATTACGGCAAAGTCGAAGGCGCTTCACTCCGAGTCGTCGAGTTGCAACCCCAAGATACGGCCAATCACACTTGTTTGGCCATGGTACTGCTCAACGAGCGACCGCGGATGCTTGCGGCCATGAATGACATCATCGTCTTCGAACTCGACGGAGAGTTTTATCTGGCCTGCACCACGAGCAGAACCCTCCATTCTGGCAATACCGGCCGGGAGTTGTTCCGGGTCGATCCTGCCGGAATCCATCGAGTACAATCGGACTTCGCTCTGGCTGACTAGCAGAAGCCGGATCAGTCTTTGGGGTAGGAGTCGAACAGCTGGCCCCAGGGCGATTCCTTGGTCCAGCGATTCACCACCCGCTGCCCCTTGGTGGTGTACCACACCTTGTCGTGGTAGGTCTCGGAGGCGAAGATGAAGAGGTTGACCAGCGGGGTGTGGAAGAAGAGTTTTTGCAGGTATTTGAGCGGGGTGTCGTGCCAGAAGATGCGGCCGGCGCCGGTGGCGAAGTTCACCCCCACCTCGAATTTCCAGTTTTCCCTCGCCGCATCGACGTCGCCGACGATTTCGATCTCGGCCGGGTCGCCGACGCCGAGCTTTCGCTCGTGTGCAAGGGCAATGCAGGGGAGCTGCCGCCAGTCGAAACCCATCAGGGTGGCCGCCACCGCGTCGATCGCCACCTGGTCGGCGGAGGCCAGGATCACGTGCTTGTCGTGGGGCACCACGGTACGGGGCCCGGGGCCCGAGCCGGCGGTGGTGCCGTCCATGGTGGCAAACATCCCGGGGTGGATCTCCCTGCCGATGGCCAGCAGGTCGACCAGGGTCTCGTGGCTCCAGGTGTGGGTGTAGTGGCGATGGTAGTTGAGCAGGCCGCCGAAGGCGTTCTTCAGGGCCCCGGTGTAGGTCGTGTAGGAGTGGGTCTTGACCGTCGGCAGGTGGACGATGTTCTTGCCGACGAAGAAGTCGGGGATGTGGATGCCATCCGGGAAGATCTTGTGCAGGGCCAGGGTGGGGAACTTGGGCTTGAACTCGACCCACTTCATGTCCTGCTCGCGGAAGTTGTAGAGCACCGGGATGTCGAACTGGCGGTAGACGGGGCGAAACTTCAAGTCGTTCTCCCCCTTCTCGGCCACCGTCACCACGGTATGATTATGCACCGCCACCAGGTCGGCAAAACCCGCCCCGCGCAACGCCCGGATGGTCCCCTCGAGCTGCCAGGGGGTGGTGTTCACCCCGGGGTAAACGTTGTGCCAGGTGATGTTGTCCTTGAGGATGGTCTGGGCCTTCGGATCGAGGGCCTCCTTCAGCCCGGCCAGCTCGCACAGGCGCTGGTAATCATCGACCACCCGGGTCGGTTCGGTACGGAGAATGGCAACTTTTGCTTTGGACATGATTGACTTCCTGAGAGGGGATTATACCATACCCATGGCCCCTCCCGGCCCTTGACAATCCCTGCGCCATCCCCTAGAGTTTTCGCTAGCGAGGTGGTTCATGAACCCACGGCCGTTTTCCCTCCTCTGCGGATTGATTCTGGTGTGGCTCGCGGTTTTGGGCGCTCCCGCCCGGGCCCAAGATCCGGCGCCGGTTTTCCCCGGCGCCCCCGACCTCTACGTGGCCAGCGAAAGCATTATCGACCTGTCGGGGTTTTTGGCCCGCGACCCGCTGCTGGTCGAGCTGCGCAACACCCAGTTCTACGCCGATTTCCGCCTCTCCCGGCTGTCCATGCTCTACCC
>CAZTNO010000076.1:5624-10970 GCA_964614865.1 uncultured Clostridia bacterium | reverse complement strand
GGAGCCCCTCCAGATCGGCCAATTCGCCCCCCTTGCGGGGCAGGTTGACGGCCACCGAATTCATGATGCCGAGCCCCGCCGAGTTGAGCCCGGCATAGGCGAAGCGCCCTCCGGGCTGGCCCGCGTTGACCAGCGCCAGATACGAAAACGGTTGGGCCGAAACGAAGACCGCCTTGTTGGCCCGCACCTCGGTGTCGCGGTTCTTCCATAGCATCGGCCCCCCCGAGCGGGTGGCGCCGGCACCGAACACCGCCGTCGAACACCCCTCGCCCCGTTCACCGGCAAGCAGGGGGAGAACGAGCCCGCCCAGCAGCACAGCCATCACCAACAGGGAACCCCGGCAACAAGTCATGACGCCACCTCCGAACCGTGGGAGAAAGCTTCCTTCTACTTCAAGCCGGCGAAAAAGTAAACCCCCCGGGTTTTCGAATCCGCAACCGGCACCCCCCTTTCTTGACTCGAATAGCGAATTCATGTACAACCCCGGACATGGCGATTTCCGAGTTTCATCTCGAGATTCTCCGCACAGCCTGCGAAATCAACCAGAACGTCACCATCATGGCACATCCGCAAGGCAGTGCCGTCATCTACCGCAGCCGTCTCCTGCACCTCGACCCGGGGGCCAAGGCGGTGATCATCGACGAGCCCTCTCCCGAAACCATCGGCGCCCTGCCCCTTTCCAAGGGGGAATCGATCGAGGTCTTCTTCGAGTTCAAGACCTTCCGCTACCTCTTCGACACGCGCATCACCGACCACACCATGTTCCAGTTCCAGCAGAAGGCCTTCTACGCCCTCAAGCTGCAACTTCCGGCCGGCCTGAAGGACGGGGAACGACGGGAGTACTTCCGGGTGGAGATCGCCCGCACCGCGCCGATCCCGGTGCTCTTCCACATCTACAAGCAGGGCACCCAGCAACCGGTGATGTCGAGCCTGATCGAAAACACCCTGGAGGAATTCGAGGGGGAGATCATCGACATCTCGGGGGGGGGCTTCTCGATGCGTATCGACCGCAACTACGACCTCGAAAAGGGCGACACCCTCGGGGTCCGCTTCCGCCTGCGCCCCGAAGCCTCCGAATTCGAGCTCTGGTGCGAAGTACGCAACTTCCGCCACCTGCCCGGTTCCAACGCCCAGGTCTGGGGCATCGGCTACCTGCGGGAAGAACTCAACCCGTTCATCCGCACCATCCGCAACAAGATCCTCCGCTTCGTGCTGGAACGACAGCGGGAACTGCTGTTCAAATGATCCGCGCCATCCCCGGTCGCACCCCGCTTCCGAGGAAGCGCCCCAAGTCAAGGAGGACGACATGAACCGCGACGCGATCGCCACCCGGGCGGCCCCTGCAGCCGTCGGCCCCTACTCCCAGGCCATCGCCAGTGGCCACCTGTTGTTCGTGTCGGGGCAGATCGGCCTCGATCCGCAAACGGGAGCCCTCGTTGCCGGCGGAGTCGATGCCCAGGCCAGGCAGGTCTTCCGCAATCTCGAGGCCATCCTGACCGCTGCCGGCACCGGTTTCGACCGGGTCCTCAAGGCCACGGTCTTCCTGCGCGACATGGACGATTTCCGCCGGGTCAACGAGATCTACGCCCCGTTCTTTCCCTCCCCCCCGCCGGCCCGGTCGGCGATCGCCGTTCGCGACCTCCCCCTGGGCGCCGACATCGAAATCGAGGTGATCGCGCTGGTCGGCTAGGCGATAGCGGGCCATCCCGATGCCCCCCCCGCTGCTGGAACTGACCGGCCTGACGGTGGCCGCCCCGGGAGGCGTCCCCCTCGCCCAGGTCGACCTGGAGATCGATCTGGGCGAAACCGCCCTGCTGGTCGGCCCCTCGGGAGCGGGCAAGACCCTGCTGGCCAGGACTCTGGTCGGGTTGTTGCCCGATGGGTTCGAGGTGATCGCGGGCAGGTTGCGCCTCGATAACCGGACCGTCCCCTGGCCCGAGACACCGCTGCTGCGGGGAAAAGGGATCCTTTACCTGCCCCAGGGTGCCTCGGCCGCCCTCCACCCGCTGCTCACGATTCGCCGGCAACTCAGCGAGACCTCGGCAGCGCAGGAGGGGGAGATGGCGGCGGCGCTGGCCTCGCTGGGGCTCGAACCGGCGGCACGCTTCCTGCAGGCCCGGCCCTCCTCGCTGTCGGGGGGAGAATGCCAGCGGGTGCTGGCGGCCCTGGCCCTGTTGATCCGGCCCCGCCTGGCGATCTTCGACGAGCCTACCGCCGGCCTCGACGCGGGCAGCCGCAAGCGCCTGCTCGACCGCCTGGCCATGGCCGCCGGGAAGGAGATCGGCGCCCTGCTGTTCATCACCCACGACCGCCGGCTCGTCCCGTCCCCGACGGGGCGGATCACCCGGCTCGAACAGGGCGGACGACTCTTCCCTGTGGTATAATGGCCCATGCGGCTGCGTGACCTCGCCTATCTCCTGCTGGCGCTCTTTCTCTTCCCCCTGGCCATCCCCTACCTGGTGCGCAAAGAGTACCGCCGCCTGCTGGCGCGCCGCCTGCGCCCCGATCTGCCGCAAACCGGGAGCAGCATCTGGATCCACGCCGTCTCGGTGGGCGAGGTGCGCAGCCTGGGACGGTTGATCGCCTCCCTGCGCGAGACCACCGGGGCTCCGATCGTACTCAGCGTCACGACGCCGTCGGGACTGGCCGTGGCCACGGCGCTCTTCCCCGACCTCAGGGTGATTCCCGCCCCCCTGGACCTGACCTGGGTGATCCGCCGTTTCTGTAGCCGCATCCGGCCCCGGCTCATGGTTTTTCACGAGCTGGAGATCTGGCCTACCTGGATCGAGGAATTGACCCGCCGTCACGTGCCCGTGGTGGTCACCAACACCCGCGTATCGGCGGCAGCTTACCACCGCTACCGCCGGGTCGCCTGGCTTCTGCGCCCGGCCTTTGCCGCCGTCACCCACTGGCTGGTCCAGGAGGCCCCCTACCTGGAGCGACTGGAACAACTCGGAGTCCCCACCGGACGGATGACGGTGTGCGGCAGCCTCAAGGCCGACGAAGCCGTCGCGGGGAGGGACCTGCTTCCCGAGGCGGAGCAGGTCTTCGCCGAACTCGGCCTCTCCCCCTCAGGACCGCCCCTGCTCGTGATCGCCAGCAGCCATCCCGCCGACGAGGAGCTGGTGCTGCCGGCGCTGGCAAACCAGATCCGGGGCTTCCGGACGGTTTTGGTCCCCCGCCACCCCGACCGCAGCGGAGAGATCCTGGCCGCCTGCGCCCGGTTGGGGATCGTGGCCATCCGCCACAGCGAGCGCCAAGGAGCGGAATTCCCCCGGGCCGCCCTGCTGGTCTACGACCGGATCGGCTACCTCTTCCCCATCCTGTCGGTGGCCGGACTGGTTTTCATGGGCGGGACCTGCGATCCACGGGTGGCGGGCCACAACCTGTACGAACCCGCCAGCCTTGGCTTGCCCATCGCCGGCGGCCCCCACACCGGCAATTTTGCCGGCATCGCCATCGCCCTGCGCGGGGCCGATGCTTACCGTACCGTCAATTCCACCGCCGAATTCGCCGCCTGGCTGGACGAGATGACCCCCGACCGCAGGCTTCGCGAGGGGGATCGGGCGCGCGCCGTGGTGGAGGAGATGAGGGGAGCCCTCGCATGCACCTTGACCCGGCTCAAGACCTACCTCGCCCCCTGACCTGGCTCCTCTCCGCCCTGTCGCTCCCCTACAAGGCGGGTGCGGCTTTGCAGATGGCCTGGCGCGGACGGTCCCGCAAACGGTACGATGACGGCTGGATCGTATCGATCGACAACCTGTCGTTCGGTGGAACCGGCAAGACCTCGCTGATCCTCGCCCTCGGCGAATGGCTGTCGGAACGAGCCATCCCCTTCGCGGTGGTTACCCGCGGCTACCGGTCCCGGTTGGAGCGGGAGGGGGGGCTGGTGCTCGCCCGGCATACCGCCGCCGAGGCCGGCGACGAGGCACTGCTCATCGCCCACCGCCTGCCCAACGCCTCGGTGTTCGTCGGCCGCGACCGCCATCGTTCCATCACCGCGGCTCTCGCCCTGGGCAACCGGGTCGTGCTGCTCGACGACGGTTTGCAGACCGCGGACCTGGTCAAGGACCGGCGCATCATGCTGGTGGACCCCCGCCATCCCTTCTATTACCGGCGTCACTTCGCCCGGATGATGCGTCGCGAGGACGGAGTCCTGTTTCACGAGACGGTCCCCCTGCCCCCCCCGGCGAACTGCTGGGGCACTTACCGATTCGTTGTAGAGGGTTTGTTCGACGCCTGCGGATCCGCCGTACCGCCCCCCTGGCCGCCCCTGGTGGCCTTCTCCGCCCTGGGCGACAACCTGCGTTTCCAGCGCAGCCTGGCCGGAGCCCCGGTGCGGGAGTTCCTCTCCTTTCCTGATCATCACCACTTCACCATGAGCGACCTGGAGCGGATCGAGAAAACCCGGCTCCAGGCGGGAGCGGGGATGGCCATATGCACCGAAAAGGACTGGGTGAAGATCGTCCCCCTGCTCCCGGCCGGCGCCCCTTTCCTTTGCCTGCGAAATCGGCTACAATTGCCTTCGGACGCGTTTTCCAAGATCTTCCCGACATGAACAACGAACAAATGACCTGGCGTTGGCGATGCGAGCACGCCGCCTTTCTCGTCCTGACCGCCCTCATCCGCCGCCTCCCCGCCTGGGCCCTCCCCCCCCGGAGCAGGTGGATTCCCGCGCTGGCCCGGGGATTGGCGGGCAGGTACCGCCGGATCGTCGACACCAACCTGGCCCTGGCATTCCCCGGCCAGCCCCGTTCCTGGCGCAAGGGGGTGGCGAGGGAAACCTTCCGTCACTTCGCCGGCATCCTGTGCGAACTCATCCGTTTCCACACCCGGGATGCCGAAACGGTGCTGGGCCGGATGAAGATCAACGGGCTCGAGCACCTCGTCCGGGCGCGCGAGGCCGGCAAGGGAGTGATCGTCTTCTCGGCCCATTTCGGCAATTGGGAGTGGCTGCCGCTGATCCTGTCCCGGCGGCTCGGACTGTCGGTGCATTCCATCGCCCGCCCCCTCGACAATCCGCGCGTCGAGCACTGGCTGTCCGACCTGCGGGCCAGCACCGGGGGCAGCATCATCTACAAGCGGGGCAGCATGCGACGAATGCTGCGGGTCCTCGAGGAGAACGGCGTCGTCTGCATCCTGATCGACCAGAACACCGTCCCCCGGGAAGCGGTGTTCGTCGAGTTTTTCGGCCAACCGGCCGCCACCAATCCGATCGTCGCCCGCCTGCGACTCGAACGGGGTATTCCCCTGATCCCCTTTTTCCTGCGTTACGAGGCGGACGGGACCATGTCGGCCGATTTTTTCCCTCCGATCGAAGCTTTCGGCACCGGCGACCCCGACCGC
>CAZTNO010000076.1:0-5614 GCA_964614865.1 uncultured Clostridia bacterium | reverse complement strand
TTGACCCAGCGGCTGACCCGCACCATCGAAAACCAGATCCGGGCCAATCCCCACCAGTGGCTGTGGTTCCACCGACGCTGGAAGACCCAGGCCCCAGGAGATGTCCATGCGACGAAACCAACGACGCCCCGATGAGATCCGCACGCTGCAGTTCACTCCGGGCTACATCGCCCGCACCCCGGGATCGGTCCTGGTCGAACTCGGCGAAACCCGGGTCGTCTGCACCGCGACCTACGAGAATCGCGTGCAGCACTTTCTCAAGGGCAAGGGGAACGGCTGGGTCACCGCCGAGTACGCCATGCTGCCCGGATCCACAGGCAACCAGCGGGTGGCCCGCGAACGGCTGAAGATCAATCATCGCCACGGCGAGATCCAGCGGTTCATGGGCCGCGCCCTGCGCGCCGCCATCGACCTGAAACGCTTCGGCGAACGCACCATCACCATCGATGCCGACGTGATCTCCGCCGACGGCTCGACCCGCTGCGCCTCGGTGTGCGGCGGCATGGTGGCCCTGCTCCTGCTGCTCAAGCACCTGGTCTACGAGACCGTGATCCCCCATTTCCCCTCGACCAGGCTGTTGGCCGCGGTGTCGGTCGGGGTCTGCCGCGACGAAGTGGTCGCCGACCTCGACTACGAGGAAGACTCGACCGCCGACTCCGACATCGCCGTGGTTTCCAACGCCGCCGGGGAGTTGATCGAGGTGATGGCCTTTGCCGAGGGCAAGCCCCTGACCCCCGACCAGCTCCAGGCAGCGGTCGCCCTGGCCGTCGAAAAAAACCGCGAAATCATCGCCATGATCCGCACCGTCCTTGGGGAGGCCGGCCTTGCGCTGTAGGGGCCTCTGGCTGGTCTTGCTGGGGGTCGCCCCGCTGACGGCCGCAAGTCCCCAACTGCCCGAGTGCCTGCTGAACTACGGAGTGGCCCCCGCCCGCTACGTGCTGGTGGTTGAGAAATCGAGTCAGACCCTGGCCGTATACAGCACCATGAAGCCCCAGCCGGTGGCCACCTTCCGCATCACCTCGGGCCGGGTCGCCGGTCAGAAGGCGGCGGAAGGGGACCTGAAGACCCCGGAAGGCCTCTACTTCTTCGAAGCCGCCCTCACCGGTTCCGCCCTACCCAAATCGGACGACTACGGGGAGAAGGCCTTCACCATGAACTACCCCAATCCAGTCGACCGGCTGGCAGGTCGGGAGGGGAGCGGCATCTGGCTGCATGGCGCCTTCGACCGGGAGAAGACCCGCTCCCCCAACAACTCCCGGGGCTGTGTCGTGCTGCAAAACGCCGACATTCCCAGGATATCCCAGTACCTGACTCTGCGCGCGACCCCGATCTGCATTTACGACCGGGTGCCGATGGTTTCCCCGGAAGTCCTGCGCAGCCGCCGCAACCAGATGATGGGGGTGTTGCGGGCCTGGCAGGAGAGCTGGGAGCGCAAAGACCTCGAACGCTACATCGGATTCTTCGCCCCTTCCTTCCGGCAAAAGGGGATGGATCTCAAACAGTTCAAACAGCACAAGGCGGCCCTCAACCGCAGCTACCGGTTCATCAAGCTGCACCTTTCCGGCGTCGAACTCTACCAGCACGGCGAAACCCTGGTTGCCCGGTTCGACCAGCTCTACGTCTCCAACGCCAACCAGCTTTCCTCGCGCAAGATCCAGTACTGGCAGGCCCAGGGGGGACAGCCACGCATCCTCGCCGAGGACACCTCCCCACTGCCGACCCCCTCGCGAATCGAGCTCTCGCCGGGACGCTTCGTCACCCTGGAACAGTTCCGCAAACTCCCGACCACCCCCATGCCGGCAACCCCGCCCTTGCCCCTGTCGGCGCCCACCCTGCCGGCCATAGGAAACCCGCCGGCGAAGGGACAACCGTCGGCGGGAGCCCCCACCTTCCTGGCCCCGCAGGGAGTCACCCTGCTCCGGCTGGAGACCGCCGCCGCCAAGGTGACCCTGACCATCGGGTCCAGCTCAGGCTCGGGGCTGCGGGCGATCCCCGTGCTCTTGCAGCGCGGCGGTCAGCGGGTCGTCTATCGCACCCTCGACGGCGTGCCGCTCCATGACGGGGTACCCCACGATTTTCGCCGCGGCCAGCCCTTGCAGAAGGGCAGCTCCACCCTGTCGATCCCCCGCGATCCCGACCTCGAAGCCCGCAGCCTCACCCTGTTCGTCGCCGACGGCAGCGGTTCGATCCGCCAGATCCACACCTACCTCCTCGGTCGATGAGGACCCTGCTCGTCCTGTTGCTCGGCTTCCTTCCGCTGGCCACCGCACGGCCGGCCATCCCGGAGGGAGACTACCAACTCGACGTGATCCGCATCGTCGGCAAGAGTCCCGGCCTCACCGCCCTGGTTTTCGGCGGCATCCACGGCGACGAACCCGGCGGCTACTTCGCCTCCGAGTTGCTCGCCCACATCCACCTGCGCCGGGGCAGCCTGATCATCGTCCCCCGGGTCAACTTCCCCTCGATCATGCTGGGTCGTCGCGAAGTGGCCGGTGACATGAACCGCAAGTTCTCCCGCGGCATCGACCAGGCCGATCCGGAACGCAAGGTGGTGGACACCCTCATGCAGCTGATGGGCGAGGCCGACCTCTTCATCAACCTGCACGACGCCTCGGGATTTCATCGCCGGAAATACCAGTCGAAGAACCGCAATCCGGGCATGTACGGCCAGTGCCTGATCGTCGACACCGGGAAATTCCAGTCCCGCAAGTTGGGGCAGGAGATCGACCTCGACGCGATCGGCGCCCGTATCGTGGCCGCCGGCAATGCCCGCATCCCCGACACTGCCCACCATTTCGAATTCTGGAACCACCACTCGATACGCCGCGACACCCGCTTTCCCGAAATGCGCAAATCGGCCACCCATTTCGCCGTGACCGAATTCTCCATCCCCGCTTTCGGGCTGGAAACCTCGAAAGACCTGCCCACGCTCGACCTGAAGGTGCACTACCAGTTGTTGATGATCGAGAAGACGCTGACCGAATTCGGCTTCGAGTTCGACCTGCCCGAAATCGGCCTCGCCCCCCCGGTGCTGCACTGGGTGGAGTTTGTCAAGAACGGTCACGAGCGGCTGCGCATGTCGGGCCAGACCAACCTGCGGGCGACGCCCGGTGACCGGCTTTCCGTCACCCGTGTCTTTGCCCGCCCCGATACAGGCATCTCGGCCGACCTGCTCGGCTTCGGCTCGCTCAACGACATCGGGCGGGAATGGCGCATGAGCCGCCCGGCCGACATCGTGCTGAAGAGGCACAGTACGGTCATCGGCCGGATTTTCGTCCGCCCGTTCCGGACCGACTCGATCCGGCAGATCTCGCTGGAGGTGGACAAGACGGCCCGGAGCGTGGCAAATTGGGGGGTGGTGCCTCTCCCCCGGTCGGGTCGCGTTCGCTGGCTCGGCATGACGCCGCCCGCGGGCCGGATCACCCTGACGATTTGGGGGAAAACGGGGAATGCGGATCCACAGCCGGTCGCTGATTGGAGCATCGGGCTGGAAGACTTGGCCACCTTCGAAAAAGTCCGGCAATACCGCATCCACGTCGACGGCAAACTGGCAGGAGGGCTCTGGTTCGATCGCCCCTGACCCGTCCCGGCCGGGAAAGACCTACTTGTATTCCTTGAGGATGCGGATCACGCTTTCCTTGCGCAGGCCGGCCACGAAGTCCTTCATCTTCTCGACCTGATGCGCCTCGCGCAGGGTCTTGATGATGTCTTCGCGAACGTCCTTGTACTCCGCAGGTTTGGCTTCCTGACGCGTCTTCATCTGCAGCATATACCAGCCGGGCTCGGTGTCGATCCAGGCGGAGACTTCGCCGGTACCCAGCTTGAGGGCTTCCTCCTCCAGGCGAGGCTGCAATTCGCCCTGCTTGAAGGTGCCGAGCAGCCCGTCGGGCTCACCGCCCAACTCGGAGCGCTTGCCCGCCACCGCCGGAAAGGTCTCCGGGGTGATTTCGGCCAGGATCTCGCTCTTGAGCTTTTCCAGTTCGGCTTCGGTGCGGTTCTCTTTTTTCAGGAATACGGCATGGAGGGTCATGGTCATCGGCGAGGTGAACTGCTTGGCTTCCTTCTTGTAGTAGGCCATGATTTCGGCGTTGTCGATCTTGATCTTGGAGCCGACCTCGTCCCAGATGTACCGCTCCTGCAACCGCCGGTCACGCCAGGTGGCCTTGAAGTCCTTGAGGGTGATCCCCTCCTGGGCCAGCGCCTTGATCAGGTCCTCGTCGCTGGGGATGTTGTTCTGCTTCTTGATTTCGGAAATGATCATGTCGACATCGGCATCGATGTTGAGGTTCTTTTCCTTGGCCCGTGACAGCAGGATCCGGTCGTCGATGAGCTTTTCCAGCAAACCCGACTTCATCTCGGCAATCGCCTTGGCGAGTTCCTCCCCCTTGAGCTGGGATTCCAGGTAGCGGGTCCCGTCCCGCTCGGCCCGTTTCAGGTCGGAAAGAGTGATGATTTCATCGTTGACCACGGCATAGATCTCTTCCACCACGTCGGTGGCGGAGACGACCAGGGCCAGGGCGAATACCGGCAGGGAAAGTCGACAGAGCAGGCGGGCGATACGTTTCATGGGGCATCCTCGTTAACTTCGATGGGTTTGTAGGAAAAGAACAGGTTTTGCGTCGATACTTCCGGGAGCAGTTCGGTTTTGAGTTCGGCCACGAAGTCGGTCAGCGCCCGGGTCATCTTTTCGGATTGCAGCCGGTCGCGGATCCCGGCCATGACGGTGGAGAGGGCCAGCAGTCGTTGCCGCTTGCGCTTGGTGACCTTGAAGATGTGGTAGCCGAAAGGGGTCTCCACCACCGGGCTGATTTCCCCGGGATTGAGGGAGAACACGACGTCCTCGACCTCCTTGGGCAACGCCCCGCGTTCGAAGGAGCCCATCTCCCCCTCGGCGGTACGATCGGGAGAGGCGGGCGCCTGCTTGGCCAGCTGGTTGAAGCGCTCCGGGGCGACCTTGAGCTCGCCGCGCACGGCAAAGGCTTTTTCCTTGTGCTGCCGGTCGAAGACGATCTGGGCCAGGGTGATCTCGTCCCCCTTGCGGTACTCCTCCATGTGGTCCCGGTAGTACCGCGAAACCTCGGCATCGGTCACGGTGATCCCCGAATACACGCGCTGATCGATGAATTTCTGGGCCAGCACCGACTCACGCAACTGCCGCGGATCGATCGCCGCCCCCTTCAGGTCGAGCCCCTGAACCGAAGCATCGACTTCGGAGGCGGGAACGGTCATGCCCTCGGCCTGGGCCTTGGCCAGGATCAGCTGTCGCTCGACGAACAGGTCGAACAGCCGGGAGAGGAGCTGAGGGTGACTGTCGCTCCCCGACAGGTCTGCATAAGTCGCCTTCAGGTAGTTTTTCAGGTCTTCGTTGGAAAAGGAGGTGGTGCCGATGCGTAAAACCACGCGGGAATCGGCAGGCGGTACCGGCTGCCCGCTGGCGGACGGGTCCTGTCGCTGTTTGGAACACTGCCAGCACACTCCGGCAAGCAATAAAACCAAGAAAAACCGTTTCATGAGACCCGTGGCCGGATTATAGCGCACCTGCCCGTGGGAAAGCAACGACCTGACATCCCCCCGTTTTTTCTAGGCGGAAGTCCGAAGAATCTTTTCTGAAGAG
>CAZTNO010000075.1:0-11136 GCA_964614865.1 uncultured Clostridia bacterium | reverse complement strand
TGAAAAATCGTCATTGCGGGCTGGAGCCCGATCGGCCGATTTGCTAGAATGGCAAAACCACCCATTCTCCGGAGGCACCGACATGCGACTCTCCCTGAAGAAAAAGTTGAACCCCAAGCAAACCCAGGCGATTTTCATCCCCCTCTTTGCCGGGCAAACCCCCGCTGCCAAACTGGCCCCGTTAGCCGAAAAGCCCATCGGCAGCGAGGGGTGCAAGCTGCCTGAAAACGGAAATCCGTGGTGGACCTCGATGCTCCCCTCATCGGCCACCCGGGTATTTCTGGTGAAGGCGGGCAAGCGCGGCGAGCGGGACACCCTGCCGCTGCTGGCCAGGCGCCTGGTTTCCCTGGCCCGCGACTTCGGAGTGAGCCACGGGTCGTTGCTGCTGTCCGAACCCACCCCCCTGACCCCGGACGAACTGACCTCGCTGCTCGATTTTTTTCATCTCGGCAGCTACCGTTTCGACCGCTACCGCACGAAAAAAAAGGGCGACATGCCCCCCATCGAGCTGATCCTGGCCGGCCACCCCGAGTGGGCAACCTCGCTGTTGAAACAACGGCAAACGTTGCTGGACAGGGTCCACGAGGTGCGCGACCTGGTCAACGAGCCCCCCTCGCGTCTCACCCCCGATCACTTCGTCGCGATGACATCCTCTTCGCCGGTGAAAAGCGTCACTTGCCGGGTTTATCGCCGCGTCGAGCTCGAACGGGAGAAGATGGCCGGCATCCTGGCGGTGGCGGCGGGCTCCCCGATCGAGCCCGCCCTGATCCGGCTCGAGTACGTTCCCAAAAACCCGGGGAGGACCGTTGCCCTGATCGGCAAGGGGATCACCTTCGACTCCGGGGGGCTGAGTTTGAAACCGGGCTCGGCCATGGAAGACATGAAGAGCGACATGGCCGGTGCCGCCGCGGTATATGGGGCCGTGCTGGCCGCGGCCAAGCTGGCACTGCCCATCCAGGTGGTCGGCTGGCTACCACTCGCCGAGAATCTGCCCGGCACAAACGCCACCAAGCCGGGAGACATCGTGACTTTTTCCAACGGCAAAACGGTCGAGATCGTCAACACCGATGCCGAAGGCCGCCTCCTGCTGGCAGATGCCCTCCTCGCCGCCCGCCGGGAAAAACCGTCACTGATGGTGTCGCTCTCGACCCTTACCGGGGCCATGGCTGCCGCCCTCGGCGACCAGTTCGCCGGGCTGATGTGCCGCTCCCGCCCCCTGGCCCGCGGCTTGCTCGAGGCCGGGGAACGCACCCGCGAACAGCTCTGGGAGATGCCCATGCACGAAGGGTATCGCGACAGCATCCACTCAACGGTTGCCGATCTCAAGAACGCAAACTACCAGGGGGCCTCGGCGTTGAAAACGGGGCTATTTCTCGACGAATTCGCCGGCAAGGTCCCTTACGCCCACATCGACATGGCGGGGACGGCATTCCTGAACAAATCGAACCGGCTGTTCGCCGAAGGAGCCACCGGCTACGGCGTTCGCCTGCTGGTCGACTTCCTGGCCCACCTGGACTAAAACCCGACCTGTCGCCTGCCGTCCCTCATCCCCCACGCAGCGCAGCCTGGTAAAGCATGCGGTTGATGTCTGCCGTCGCAAAAGGAACCCCCGGGAGCACCTCGCGCCAGGCCTCGCCGTCCTCCATGCACAGGTAGAGGGGGAGATCGTTGCCGAAATTTCCACGAATCGTCTTGGCAAGGCGGGCAAACAACTCCAGCCGCCGGGGCTTGAAGTAGCGGAACTTGCCGTCGAAGCCCGGGACCAGTTCCGTTCTCAGCAGCGTGGTCGGCCTGGCCAGGAGGATCTCCATCAGCTCGGGGGGAAAGCGGAGCGCCCCCAGGCTCCACCAGGCGATTTGCCGGGGATCGACCCTGGCCCGAATCAGACGGACCAGATCGTCATAAGCCTCCTGCCATCCGGGAAAGAGGATCAGCGGGTCGAAGTGGATACCCACCCGGTAGCCCTTCCGGGCGATCCGCTCCAGGGCAGAAAGGCGCTTGCCTAGTGGCGGAGTGCAGTGCTCCTCGGTTTCGACCACCTGACGGGGATTGAGCGACCAGCTGACGACCACGTTGGGCAAGACCTGCGGAACCGAAAGCAGGGCTTTCACCTCGGCCGACTTGGTCTTGAACTCGAACACCACCCGGGGGAAACGCTCGCAGGTGGCGAGAAGATCACTGGCCAGCGGGCGGATCCCCTCCAGCGCCAGCGAATCGGCGAGTTCGCCGGTGCCGATGCGTAAACAAGGTTCCTCGGCTGCGAGTTTGGCCAGGTCCCGCTCCCACTCGGCAGCGTTGGCAAAGAAAACCGGCTCGCGGCTCGGCAGATAGACTTGCAGGATGCAGTAGGCGCAATCGTAGGGACAGCCGGTGAACAGGTTGGCGTTGCGGTATCCGCACGAGATCGCCCCGGGAGAACAGGGGCACTCTTTGACGAACGATCCGGGGAAGAGGACCCCGGCCGAGGGGTTATTGACGGCCAGCAGGGTCAGGATGAAAAAACAAAGCGGGCAACGGGATTTGAACCCGCAACACCAAGCTTGGGAAGCTTGTACTCTACCATTGAGCTATGCCCGCTTTGGAAGGGTGGCATTATACCACACCCCGATCTACTTTTTTGCGGCTCCCTTGTCTTTCTTCTTGGCCTGCTTGGGAGCGTACTGGTAATCCACAAACTCGATGATGGCGGTCTCGGCCCCGTCGCCGCGGCGAAAGTCACCCTTGATGATCCGGGTGTAGCCGCCGTTGCGATCCATGAACCGGGGGGCCACCTCGTCGAACAGCACCTGCACCGATTTGCGCGTGAACAGGAAGGAAAAAGCCCGCCGCTTGGCCGCCAGCGACCCCACCTTGCCCAGGGTCACCATCCGTTCGACCACCGGCTGGACGGCCTTGGCCTTGGCCAGGGTGGTGACGACGCGGTTCTTCTCGATGACGCTGGCCGAAAGGTTGCGCAGGAGCGCCCGCCGGTGGGCGGTGTTCCGCCCCAGTTTATATCCGCCTTTGGCATGTCTCATATCAGGACTCCTTGATGCTGTCCCCTTCGGGTTCCGCCCCCGTCTTGCCGGTTTTTTCCAGCAACTGCTCGCGCAGGGAGTCGGAGAGTTTCTGCCCGAGTGACAGATTGAATTCGCTTAACTTGGTGATGATCTCTTCCAGAGATTTCTTGCCGAAATTCTTGGAATTGAGAAGCTCGTGCTCGGTCCGTTCGACCAGTTCGTACAGGTAGTCGACTCCCAGCCGTTTCAGGCACTTCAGGGCCCGCACCGAAAGGCCGAGGGTTTCGATCGCCTTCTCCAGCGATTCGGCTTTCTCCTCGATCACGATCTCGGGTTCCACCTCGCCACCGAGCACCTTCATCTTTTCGGTATCGGGGGCATCGATAAAGATCACCAGGTGGTCACGGAGGATCTTGCCCGCCTTGGCGACGGTGTCTTTGGGAGAGATGCTGCCGTTGGTCCAGACTTCGAGGACCAGGCGCTCGTAGTCGGTCTTCTTGCCCACCCGGCTGGACTGGATCGAGTAGTTCACCCGGTCCACCGGATTGAAATTGGCGTCCACCGGGATGAAATCCACCGGGAGCGCCTCGTCGAAATTCTGGTCGGCCAGTTTGAAGCCCAGGCCGCGCTTGACCACCAGTTCGGCCGTGAAGGTGGCATTCTCCTCGAGCATGGCGATGTGGATGGTCTTGTCGAGCACCTCGACGTCGCTGTCGCACTGGATGTCACCGGAGAGGACCGCACCGGGGCCCTTCTTCTCAATGCGGATCACCTTGGTCTCGTCTCCCCTCATCTTGAGCGGGATGGTCTTCAGGTTGAGGATGATGTTGAGCACGTCCTCGTACACCCCGGGGATGATGGAGAATTCGTGAAGCACGCCCTGGATGCGAATCGCGGTGATGGCGGCCCCTTCGATCATCGACAACAGGACACGCCTCATGGCGATCCCGATGGTCATGCCATAGCCACGCTCGAAAGGTTCGGCGGAAAAGCGGGCGTATTTGGCCTGCAGCTCTTCCAATTCGAGCTTGCGGGGCCTCTGGTAGGAGGTGATCATGCAGTTCTCCTTTACTTGGAATAGAGTTCGACGATCAGCCGTTCCTCGACTTCCAGCGAGACGTTCTCCCGCTTGGGAAGGGCGTTGATCTTGCCACTCATGGTTTCAGGGTTGACCAGCAACCAGCCAGGCACTTCGACCAGCCCCTTGAGCGCATCGAGCATCGACTTGATGTGCTCGTTGTTCTTGTACTTCTCCCGCAGCAACACTTCGTCGTTGAGCTTGGTGATGTAGGAGGGGATGGTGACCTTGCGGCCATTGACGGCCATCATGCCATGGCGGATCATCTGCCGGGCATGGGCGCGGGAATAGGCCAGGTTCATGCGATAAACGACGTTGTCCAGGCGAAGTTCCAGGGTCTGCAACAGGTTCTCGCCGGTGATCCCCTTGCGCTGGGCCGCCTTCTCGAACGTGTTGAGGAACTGGCGCTCGCGGAGGCCGTAGAACCGCTTCACTTTCTGCTTTTCCCGCAACTGCACCTTGTAGTTGGATTTGCGGAAGTTGGGGCGGGCCCCCTTCATCCCGGGCGGATAGCTGCGCTTGGTCAAGCCGCACTTTTCAGTGAGGCAACGTCGCCCTTTCAGGAACAACTTGGTCCCCTCGGTGCGACAGAGACGGCAGATAGGTCCGATTTGTTTTCCCACGATTCGTTCTCCTTAAATCCTACGCTTTTTCTTGGGCCGGCAACCGTTGTGCGGGATCGGCGTCACGTCCTTCAGGATACGGACCTGGAACGGAGTGCCGAGCACCGAACGAATGGCGCTCTCCCGGCCAGCCCCAGGCCCCTTCACCCGGATATCCAGGGTGCGGATACCGAAGTTCTCGGCATCCTTGAGCGCCTTTTCGGCCGCCATCTGGGCGGCGAACGGGGTCGACTTGCGCGAGCCCTTGAATCCCACCATGCCGCCCGAAGCCCAGGACAGGAGATTGCCGTCCTTGTCGGTGATCGAGATGATGGTGTTGTTGAAGGTGGAGTGGATGCTCATCACCGCGTGGGTAACGATCTTCTTCTCTTTCTTCTTGCCCTTGGTTACGCCTTGCTTTTTCGACATGAGAGTCGCTCCTGTGCCTTACTTTTTCTTCTTGATCATGGCGCCGCGCGGTCCCTTGCGGGTACGGGCGTTGGTTTTGGTGCGCTGCCCGCGGACGGGGAGCCCCCTCTTGTGCCGGCGGCCGCGATAGCAATTGATGTCCATCAGCCGCTTGATGTCCTGATTGATCCGCTTTTTCAGATCACCCTCGACCATTTCCTGGGTCTCGATGTGTTTGCGGATCCGGGTCAGTTCATCTACGTTCAGATCCTTGACCTTTTTATCCAAATCGACCTTGACCTCGCCCAGAATGGTCCGCGATTTGACGCGCCCGATTCCGAAAATGTAGGTGAGACCGATTTCAACCCGCTTGTTGTTTGGAACTTCGACGCCTGCTATTCTGGCCACATTTCCTCCTTAGCCCTGGCGTTGCTTGTGTTTGGGTTCTTTACAGATGACCCGCACGACGCCTTTGCGCTTGATCACCTTGCATTTATTGCAGATTTTCTTGACCGATGCCCTTACTTTCATCTGAAGCCTCCTACTTGAATCGATAGACGATCCGCCCCCGGGTGATGTCGTAGGGCGAAATTTCCAATAAAACCTTGTCTCCGGAAAGGATGCGGATGTTGTTCTTGCGCATCTTGCCTGACGGATGGGCCATCACCTTGTGATGGGTATTCTCCAGCTCCACCATGAACATGGCATTCGGCAGGGCTTCGAGAATCACGCCCCGCACCTCCACGACATCCTTGTCCTTTTCCGGCATTATAACCTCGTCAGTACTTCGGGACCATGGTCGGTCACGGCCACCGTGTGTTCAAAATGGGCCGACAGGCTGCCATCGGCGGTAACCACCGTCCAATGGTCGTCGAGCGTCCGCACTTGCCATCCCCCGTCGGTGATCATGGGCTCGATGGCCAGGGTCATGCGCGGGCGCAGCTTTTCCCCCTTGTTGCCGTCGATGTAATTCAGGATCTGCGGATCTTCATGGAGATTCCGGCCGACGCCATGCCCCGAAAGATCGCGGACGATCTCGAAACCCCGCGAGCGAACCTCGCGGTCGACCGCCAGCGAGATGTCGCTGACCCGGTTGCCGGAGACGGCAGCCGCCACGCCGCGGTCGAGGGCTTCCTGACAGGCGTCCATGAGCTGGCGGGCCCGTGGCGAGATGGTACCTACAGCGTAGGTGCAGGCCCCGTCACCATAAAAACCCTGGTAGCGGACCCCGACATCGACGCCGATGATATCTCCTTCCTTCAGCTTTCGCTCAGCGGAAGGGATGCCGTGCACCACTTCCTCGTTGATCGAGGTGCACAGGGTGGCGGGGTATGGCTTGCGTCGTCCGCCGCCACCGTAGCCCAGAAAGGCGGGCTCCCCTTTCATGAAACGGATCCGCTCTTCGGCCCAACGGTCGAGTTCGGCGGTCGAGACGCCCGGACGCACCAGGGGGGCGATCTCGGCGAGCACCACCGCCACGATGCGGTTGGCCTCGCGCATGATCTTCAGGTCGCCGTCGGTCTTGAGCGGAATCATGCCATGGCTCCCAGCAAGCGCTCGAACACCGTTTCGACCGATCCGTTGCCGTCGATGGTGAGCAAATGGCCTTTGCGCTGGTAGTAGTCGATCACCGGCTGGGTCTCGCGCAGGTAGACTCGCATGCGGGTGCGAATCGACTCCTCGTGGTCGTCGATGCGCTCGGACACTTCGCCGCCGCAACGATCGCAAATCCTGTCCATTTTGGGGAGGCGGGTGTTGCGGTTGTAGATCGCTCCGCACTGCGAACAGGTCAACCTGGCCAGCAGCCGGTTCACCAGCGTCTCTTCGGGCACCTTGAGGTAAACAGCCAGCTCCTCGTCAACCGGTAGGGAAGAGAGGGCTTCGGCTTGCGCCGGGGTGCGCGGGAATCCATCGAGGATGTAGCCGTGCTGCGCGTCGGCGGCGGACACCCGTTTGGACAACAGTTCGATCACCATCTGGTCGGGCACCAACTCGCCGCGATCGGTGTACTGCTGAAACAGGCGCCCGGTCTCGGTTCCGCCCCTTATTTCGGCACGCACCAGATCTCCGGTAGAGATGGTGGGACACGACATCCGGGCCGACAACAGGCCCGCGACGCTACCCTTGCCGGCGCCGGGAGCGCCGAACAAAAGGATTCGCTTCATCCACGTCTCCCGCGGATCCGCCCCTTGCCCGAGAACGACTCGTAGTTGCGCATGGTGAGCTGGGCTTCGATTTGCTGGACAGTGTCCATGGCAACGCCGACCACGATCAGGATCGAGGTGCCGCCGAAGTAAAACTTCACGTTGAACCCTTCATAGAACCACTTGGGCAGGTTGGCTTCCAGAAAATCGCCGATGAAGGGCAAGGCGCCGACCTTGAACCCGGTCATCAGGAATTCGGGCAGGATGGCCACCATGGCCAGGTATATCGCGCCGATGAAGGTGAGTTTGGACAGCACCGAATCGATGTAATCGGCGGTGTTCTTGCCGGCACGGATCCCGGGGATGAAGCCGCCGTACTTTTTCAAATTGTCGGAAACATCGCTGGGATTGAAGATGATCGAGATGTAGAAGTAGGTGAAGAAGATGATCGAGGTGATGTAGAGCAGGTTGTAGAGGGGCATGCCAAAGTTGAGCTGGCGAGCAAAACTCTGGGCGATCGGATGGCGGATGAAACCGGCGATCATGGCCGGGAAGGTGATCACCGAACTGGCAAAAATGATCGGGATGACGCCGCCGGTGTTCACCTTGAGCGGCAGGAAGGTGCTCTGGCCGCCCATCATGCGTCGACCCTGGACCCTTTTCGCGTAGGTGATGGGGATGCGCCGCTGGCCCATCTCCACGAAACAGATGAAGGCGACCACGATCACCATCAGGGCGAGCAACAGGATCAGACGGAGCGGGGAAGTGTCTCCGGTCTTGAGCCCTTCGAGGGTGTTCCAGACCCCGGGTACCATGCCGACGACGATGCCCGAGAAGATGATCAGCGAGATGCCGTTGCCGATCCCCCGTTCCGAGATCTGCTCACCGAGCCACATGACGAACATGGTGCCGGTGGTCATGGTCAGGATGGTCAACAGGATGAACCCCCAGCCCGGATTGAGGACGACCGGAACGCCGCCCGGGTTCATCTTCTGCAGGCCGATGGCGATGCCGAAACCCTGGATCAGACAGATGCCGACCGTCCCGTAACGGGTGTACTGGGTGATCTTCTTCTTGCCCAGCTCCCCTTCCTTGGAGATCCGCTCCAGGTAGGGCCAGACCACCTGAAGCAACTGCAGGATGATCGAGGCGCTGATATAGGGCATGATGCCCAGGGCAAAGATGGTCATCTTGGACATGTTGCGACCGGTGAACATGTCGACAAACCCCAGAAACGAACCCGCCGCCTGCTCGAAGAACTGTTCCAGCGCGGTGATGTTGATCCCGGGGGTGACGATCTGCGAGCCGATCCGATAGACAGCCAGCATCAGGAAGGTGAAGATCACCCGCTTGCGCAGCTCGGGGATGATGAAGATGTTCCGGATAAACTTGAACAAGGGGGCGCTCCTTACAGGACGATGACCTGTCCTCCGGCCTTTTCGATCTTCTCGCGGGCACTTTTGGAAAAGTAGTGGGCATGTACGGTGAGTTTCCGGGTCAATTCACCCCGGCCCAACACCTTCACCAGGGCCTTGCGGTCCCGGGCCAAGCGCTTTGCGAAAAAATCTTCCAAACGGATCTCGTCGAGTCCGCAGGCTTCCAGGACATCCAGGTTGATGGCGTTGACCTCGACCCGGAAGATGTTGACAAACCCCCGCTTGGGGATACGGCGGATCAGGGGCATCTGGCCGCCCTCGAAGCCGCGCTTGTGGCTGTAGCCGGAGCGCGATTTCTGACCCTTGTGTCCCCTGCCGGCGGTTTTGCCGTTGCCGGAGCCGGGGCCCCGACCCACGCGGAACTTCTTCTTGATGGCTCCGGGAGCGGGTTTGAGGTTGCTGAGATCAATCATTGGTAACCTCCTCGACCTGGAGCATGAAATCGACCTTGCGAATCATGCCCATGATTTCAGGGCGCATCTCGTGAATCACGGTCGATTCCCGCTTGCGCAGACCGAGACCGCGCACCACGGCGCGCTGGTATTTGGTCTTGCCGGCGGTGCCGAGTTTCAGCTTGATGCGGATCCTGGGATAAGCTGCTTTTTTCTTGGCGGTCATGACACTTTCTCCACGAACTTGCCGCGCTTGCGCAGCAGGCTGTCGGGATGACGGATCCCCTTCAGGCCATTGATGGTGGCACGGGCGACGTTGAAGGGGTTCTTGCTCTGGATCATCTTGGTCAGGATGTTGCGGATGCCGGTGAGCTCCATGATCACGCGCACGGCGCCGCCGGCGATCACCCCGGTTCCGGGGGAGGCAGGACGCAACACCACCTTGGAAGCACCGTAGACCCCTACCTTGCGGTACGGGATGGTGTCGTTGATGATGGGCACGCGGATCAGGTTCTTCTTGGCATCGGCAACGGCCTTCTTGATGGCCAGGGGCACTTCGCGCGCCTTGCCTTTACCCAAGCCGACCTGGCCGTTTTTGTTGCCGACGATCACCGACGCCGAGAAGCGCAGGTTCTTGCCGCCCTTGACGACCTTGGTCACGCGACGGATCGAGATGACCTCTTCTTCAAATTGATCGATGGTTTCGAGTGAGTCCACGCTCTGATCTCCTTAAAACCGAATACCCTTTTCGCGGGCGGCGTCGGCGAACACTTTGACGCAGCCCCCGAAGGTGTAGACGTTGCGATCGAAAACGACCGCGGAAATGTTCTTTTCCTGGAGCCGGGCGGCGATGGTCTCGCCGAGCACCTTGGCCGCCTCGCGGTTTTTGGCGTTCTTCAGCTGGGCTTTCAGGTCCTTTTCCAGCGAGCAGGCCGAAGCCAGAACCCGGTGGTCGATGTCGTCGATCACCTGGGTGTAGAGGTAACGGTTGCTCTTGATCAGGATCATGCGGGGCTTCTCGGCAGTCCCCCCGCCGATCTTCTTGCGAATCGACTTGCGCAACCGGATCTGCCGGTTCCGTTTGATGTCATGCTTGGGCGTGATCATGGCTTATACTCCTGCCGCCTTGCGCACCTTCTGGCGGAGCGGTTGGCCGGTGATGCGAATGCCTTTGAGCTTGTAGGGCTCGACGGGGCGGAGGCTCTTGATGTTGGCCGCCACCTGGCCGAGCAACTGCTTGTCGTGCGAAGTCAGGGTAAAGGCCCCCGGATTGTCCTGGGCGGCAGTCACCCCTTCGGGCAACTCGAAGTCGACCGGGTGGGTGTGGCCCACCTGCAGGTTGATGATCCGCCCCTTGACGGTCGAACGCCAGCCCTTGCCGACGATTTCGAGCTTTTTGGAAAAACCGGTGGTGACCCCGACCACGGCATTGCGCAGCAGACTCCAGACCAGCCCTTGATGGGCACGGAGGTCGTCGCTGGCACGTTTGACATGGATCTTGGTCTCCTCCAGAGAGACGGCAATGCCCTGGGAAACGGGCACGGTCAACTCTCCACGAGGCCCCTTGACCACGACCTGGTTTTCACCCAGGGTGACCTTGACGGCACTGTCGAAGATAATGGGTTTTGATGCGAGTCGCGACATGGGTCCTCCTACCAGATGCTCAGCAGCACTTCGCCGCCGATGCCGTTCTTCTGGCAATCGGTGCCGGTCATCAACCCTTTCGAGGTGGAGAGTACCGTCACGCCCAGCCCGTCGAGCACCTTGGGCAGGTTGTCGCCCGTGGCGTAGACGCGCTTTCCGGGAGTGGAGACGCGCTCGATGCCTTCGATGGCATTCTGCTTCTTGCCAGTGTACTTGAGTTCAACGACCAGGTGGGGAGGAAACTCCTCGCCTTCCACCTTGAAGTTGGCGATAAACCCCTCATCCTTGAGGATGCGGGCGATGTTGACCTTGATCTTGGACAACGGGATCTCGACCATTTTTTTCTCGGCCATGATGCCGTTGCGAATGCGGGTCAACATGTCGGCGATGGGATCGGTGTGGCTCATCGTTCCTCCTTACCAGGACGCCTTGG
>CAZTNO010000074.1:5866-11168 GCA_964614865.1 uncultured Clostridia bacterium | reverse complement strand
TGATGATCCATGGGGGGCCTCACGGCACCGATCAGGACGTGTTTGCCGAGAGCTGGGCCTATGCCGCCCACCTCTACTGCGAGCGGGGGGCCCTGGTCCTCAAGGCCAACTACCATGGCAGCGCCGGCTACGGCCTGGCTTTCGGCGAGTCGATCGCCGGCAGGTACTACGAGCTCGAGATTCCCGATCTGGAGGCCGGGGTCGATCACTTGATCGCCTCCGGCAAGGCCGATCCCGACCGGCTCGGAATCATCGGCTGGAGCAACGGGGCGATCCTGGGCACGGCCCTGACCATCCAGTCCCGCCGGTACAAGGCGGCCAGCCTGGGCGCCGGCGACGTCAACTGGTTCAGCGACTACGGCCTGTGCCAGTTCGGCGTCTCGTTCGAAAACTACTACCTCGGAGGGCCGCCCTGGGAGATCCCCCAGGTGTACCTGAAGAAATCGCCCCTTTTTCAGTTGACCCGGGTGACCACCCCGACCCTCCTCTTCCACGGCGATGCCGACCGCCAGGTGCCCTATGGCCAGAGTTGGGAGCATTACCGGGCCCTGCAGCAGATCGGTCAGGCCCCGGTGCGGTTCATCTCCTTTCCGGGCGAAAGGCACGTCCTGCTCAAGTTGCCCCACCTTCGCCGCAAACTCGCCGAAGAGGTGGCCTGGCTCGACCGCTACCTGTTCGAGCGCCCGGCCACCGCCAATCCCGGAATCCAGGCGGGAAGTTTGCTCGAGCAGTTGCCGAAGGCAAAAGCGGTCGCCCGCGACGGGGAGCGCCTCGGGGTGCTGCGAAAAGGGGTGCTGCTGCCCGAAACGGTGGCTTTCGAGGGGCTCGACATCGGTCGCTTCGAGGTGACCCGGGCGCAGTGGGCCGCCTTTGACCCGACCTCGGCCCCGCCGCCGGGAACCGGCAATTTTCCGGTAGCCGGGGTGACCTGGGAGCGCGCCGAAGAATACGTGGCCTGGCTTTCGCGGGTTACCGGCGAGTCCTACCGCCTGCCCGAAGAGAGCGAAGTGGCCCTCCTCTACGATACCGCCGGGGGCAACACCCTCGACCTGTGGGCGGGCTATCCGGCCAATTTTGACGACTGGCGGGCGATCCTGGCCTACTTAAAGCCCCTCGGCGGACCGGAGTCGCTGCTGAGGCCCGCCGGGACCTATCCCGGAAGAGGGGTTGGCCCGGTGTACGACCTGGACGGCAACGCCTCCGAATGGGCGCGCGGTGCGAACCGGCGGGGCCGGCTCTGCGGCGCTTCGGTGGATCGACCCGCCGGCCAATGGCAATCCTTTCCGGCCCAACCGGCCTGCGCGGGGGTGCGGGTGATCCGCGTTTCCCGCTGAGTGGGGTGCGGCTCCGGCACTTTTTCCTGGCGGCGGCGGCTTTCCCGTTGACTTGGCATTTTCCCTGTGCTAAAAGGGCGCAAGATGGGCAAGATCCTCGGCATTGACTTGGGTACCACCAACTCGGTGGCCGCCTATTTGGAAGGGAAGAATCCCGAAGTGATCCTGGGGCCCGAGGGGAACCGACTGCAGCCCTCGATCGTGGCCTTTACCGCCGGGGGCGAGCGGCTGATCGGCCAGCCTGCCAAGGGGCAGATGATCACCAACCCCCAGGGGACGATTTTTTCGGTGAAGCGGCTGATGGGGCGGCGCTTCTCGGAGATGGAGCCCTATCTCAGCGAATTCCCCTTCGCGATCGAACGCAGCGCGGGGGATCAGTTGCGCATCCGGGTGGGGGAGTCCCTTTTTTCGCCCGAAGAGATCTCGGCGATGATCCTTTCCCGCCTGCGCGATGCGGCTCAAGACCGCTTGCATGAACCGATCGACGGGGTGATCATCACCGTCCCCGCGTACTTCAACGATTCCCAGCGGCAGGCCACCAAGGACGCCGGGGCGATCGCCGGTCTCTCGGTGCTGCGCATCATCAACGAGCCCACCGCCGCTTCGCTCGCCTACTCGATCGACTTGAAGCGCAAGGCCAACCTGGTGGTCTACGATTTCGGCGGCGGTACCATCGACATTTCCATCCTGGAAGTCCAGGACGGGGTGATCCGGGTGCTGGCGACCCTGGGCGACACCAACCTGGGGGGCAACCATTTCGACATCTTGCTCACCGACAAGCTGGTGCGGGGGTTCCAGGAAGAGTTTTACCTGGATCTCAACAAGGACAAGGCCGCGCTGCAACGCATCCGCGAGGCGGCCGAAAACGCCAAGATCGAGCTTTCCGCAGTCGAGGAGTGCGAGATCAATTTGCCGTTCATCGCCGAAGGGGATACGGGGCCGCTTCACCTGGTCCGTTTCCTGCGCCGGATCGAGCTGGAAAACCTGATCGCCAGCCACATCGATCGCACCATGGGGCTCTGCGAGCGGGCGTTGCGCGACGCCGGTTTGAAGGTCGAGGCGATCGACGAGGTGTTGCTGGTGGGCGGGTCGACCCGAATCCCGCTCGTGCAGAAGCGGGTCTGCGATTTTTTCCGGCGCGAGCCCAACCGCCGAGTGAATCCCGACGAAATCGTGGCCATGGGGGCCGCCCTGCAAGGGGGGATCGTGACCGGCTCCAGCCGCGACATCCTCCTCCTCGACGTGACCCCGTTGTCTTTGGGGGTGCGCACTTTCGGCGGCGCCTTCACCCGCATCATCAAGGCCAACACCACCATCCCGGTCAGCCAGGGGATGGTCTTCTCCACCGCCGAAGACGACCAGACCGAAGTCGACATCCACATCTACCAGGGCGAGCGGGAAATTGCCGAGGAAAACAAGTTTCTGGGCAAGTTCACCCTGCTCGACATCCCGCCTGCCCCTCGCGGCATCGCCCGCATCGAGGTGCAGTTCAACCTCGATGTGAATGGCATCCTGACCGCCTCGGCGATGGACTTGACCAGCAGAAACCAGAAGCAGATCGTGGTGTCGCAAACCGGTTTGCTCCTCGAGGAAGAGATCACCCGCATGCGCCGCGAGGCCGAAGAGTTTCGCGACAGCGACCTGGCCAGGCGGCAGCAGATCGAGTGGAAAAACCGGGTGTACGCCCGCATCCATACCCTGCGAGCGGCGGCGGACCTGCTGAGACCCGAAGACGCCGATGTCCGGAAGGCCGATAAGACGATCGCCCGGGCCCGGGAGTTGGCCGAAGGGGGCGATAGCAAAACCCTGCAAGGGCTCGAAAACGAGATGGCCACCCTCGAAGAAAAACTCCGGCGGGTCGCGCGCGATGGGGGGGGCGACCCGCGGGCGGGGGGCGACCCGCCGCCCGCCGACGGGCTGCCCCTGCACGACACCCGCCCTTTCCGGATCGGCGAGTTATAACTGCCGGCGGTTGTCGCCGAATTCCTCGAGCAACCGGGTTTTCAACAGGGTTTTTCGTACCGTGGGGGTCGACCGGGCCACCGCCCGCTCCACCGCATCGTCGGTGGTCAGCAGGATCAGCCGCTTTTTGGCCCGGGTCACCGCGGTGTAGAGGAGTTCCCGGCTGAGCAGCGGGGCGTGACTCGGCAGCAGTAGCAGCACGGCGATGTCGTATTCCGACCCCTGCGCCTTGTGGATCGAGATGGCGTAGGCCAGGGTGATGTCTTCCAGATCGTCGCTGCCATAGGCCACCGAACGGCCGTCGTACTCGACCAATAGCTGCTTGCCCGCCGGGTCGTAACCGGTGACTCGCCCCTGGTCGCCGTTGAACACCTCGCGATCGTAGTCGTTGCGCAGTTGCATCACCTTGTCGCCGCGGCGAAACGAGAGGTTGCCCCGGGCGAAGATTTCGGGCTCGGGGTTGAACTGCTCCTGAATCAGGCGGTTGATCCGGTCGATGCCCGCGTCGCCCCGGTACATCGGCACCAGGATCTGGAAGTTTGGGCCCGCCACCGGGTGTTCCCCGGCGTAGAAACGGACGATACCGGTCACCTTGGACACCGCCTCGGCGGCGTCCTCCACCTTGAGCATCACGAAGTCGAGATCGTCGCTGTAGGGCAGGGCCTGGGGAGGGAGCCCCGCCTGGATGCGGTAGGCGTTCTCCACGATGCGGCTGGTTTCGCCCTGGCGGTAGTTCTGCTGCAAAAGCACGGTCGGGAAGCAGTCGCTGGCGATCAGGTCGCGCAAAACGTTGCCCGGGCCGACCGAGGGGAGCTGGTCGCGGTCGCCCAGGATCACCAGCCGGGTGGAACTGCCGATCGCCGCGAGCAGGGCCCCTTGCAGGGCGGTGTCGACCATCGAGTATTCGTCGATGATCAGGGTGTCGGTGATCAGGGGGTCCTGTTCATTGTGCTGGAAGGTGCCCGTTTCGGGGCTGAACTTGAGCAGGCGGTGGATGGTTTGCGCCCGGTAGCCGGTGCTCTCTTCGATGCGTTTGGCTGCCCGACCGGTCGGGGCGGCGATCATCACCGAGCGGTGCAGCTCGTGGCAGGCCTCGACGATGGCCCGGATGATGGTGGTCTTGCCGGTGCCCGGGCCCCCGGTGACAATCGAGACCCGGTGCTGCAGGGCCGTTTCCACCGCCTGGCGCTGCTCGGGGGCCGGGGTGATCGTCAGCTGTTCGAAGACCCGGTCGACGGGTAGCTGGGGATCCAGCGGCGTGAAGGGGGGGGGGGCGGGAGAGGGCATGCAGGCGTCGTGCTGCCCGGCGCTCCAGTCGGTCGTTTTCGGGGGTCATCACCGGTCGTTCGGGCAGGCCGGGGTCGGAGACCAGGTCACCCGACTCCAGCAGCTGGCGAAGGGTTCCGGCAAGCAAGTCAACCTCCACTCCCAGCAGCCGGGCCGCCTGGCCAGTCAGCACCGCCTCCTCGAGGTAGAGGTGGCCAAAAGCGCTTTCGGCCTGGTCGAGGGTGAAGCGGATGCCGGCGGCCAGCCGGGCCGGTGCGTCGGGAGGCAAATCCAGGGCGCGGGCGATGGCGTCGGCGGTGCGGAAGCCCACCCCGCGCACCCGCTGGATCAGCTCGTAGGGCCGGCTCGTGGCCACTTCCAGGGCGTGCTCGCCAAACTCCTTGTAGATGCGGGCGATGGTTTCGCCGCCGATGCCGTAGGGCGAGAGCTTGACCGTCAACTCCCGCAGCGCCCGATGCTGGCGGATGCCATCGGTCAGGGCGTTGATCACCCCCTGGCGCAGGCCCGAAACCTCGCCAAGGCGCCCCGGTGAATTCTCGAGTACGTGGAAGGTCAGCAGGCCGAAGTGGTCGACGATTTTCTGCGCGGTTTTGGGGCCCACCCCCTTGAATCTCCCCGAGGCCAGGTAGTGGACCATGCCCTCGGTATCCTGGGGCAGGATGGCGGTGAAACGGGACCCCTTGACCTGGGGGCCGAAGCGCGGATGATCGGTTTCCAGC
>CAZTNO010000074.1:0-5856 GCA_964614865.1 uncultured Clostridia bacterium | reverse complement strand
ATTCCTCCAGGAAGTCGCCCTCGTGGACGTCGAACAGGGTGCCCACCAGGGTGACCTGCTCCCGGTGACCGATCATCCCCGCCAGAAAGACCCCAAAACCCGTCTCGGGGGAGGTGTAAATCCGGCGTACGATCTTGACCCGGGCCGAAAATTCGTGCTCGCTGCCTGCCATGTGTCCGGGATTATACACCACTCGGGGTGACTTCTGCCTCTGCCAATCGCCAAACCCGATCGGGGCAACTTTGGCCTCGTCGTGCATGGAAGCCGTTGCCGTGACGAATTCCTGAACAAAATGTAAAAAAAAACCGCTCCGGTGACAGCCGGAGCGGTTTTGCTTTGAGCTATTCTGATGATTACAGCGGGAAGGTGACGCCGATGGTGCCGCCGATCCCGTCGAAATCGCCGATGGCTGAGAAGTTGGCCTTGGCAGAAATGGCGATTTTCTTGGAGATGTAATAGCGGGCGGCGATGAAGGGGCTGAGGTAGAGGCTCGACTTCCCAAAACCAGAATCGCTTCCGTGACCATCGGTCTTCCATTTCCAGGAATAGACCGAGTAGCCGAGGCTGGCGCCGGCGAAGAGGTCGAGCTTCTCGACATCGAGCTTGGTGAAGTGGTAGGCGGCGTCGATCGAGGGGGTGATCAAGGTGGAGGAGTACCCGTACCAGCCATAGTCATCGCTCCAGAACTGGAACATGACCGTACCGCCGACCCCGATGTTCTCGGTGACCCCGTATTCGACCGAAGCGCCGAACGGGGTGGCGAAAGAGTTCATTCCCAATTGTGCGGTCAGGTAGAGGCCGCCTTTCTGGAATTCCTTGCTGCCGGCAAAGAGGCCGGTCGAGACGATTGCGAGCATGGCCAGCACGACGATGGTTTTTTTCATGTTTTTCTCCTTTGTTTCCTGAATATTTGAGGGGGAAACGGCCCTTGAAAGTGAGTGGGATGGTCTAATTATACGCGAATCGCCCTACCGTGTCAACCCCTCGGGGGCGCAGGCCTTTTCCCCCGGAAGCGGGGGTTATTCGATGCCCACCAACGCCTTGATGTACTGAAGGCGTTCGTAACTCTCGGGATCCTCGCTCTTGGCCTGGCTCAAGCGGCCGCGAAAGTCGGCGATCGTGGAGAAGCCATGCTTTTCCATCCAACGCTCCAGCCCCTCGCGCATCTCGCGCAGGTGGGGGATGCCGTGCAGGTAGAGGGCCGAGCAGACCTGTACCACCGTCGCCCCGGCCAGCAGGTGCTGGATCGCCTGGGTAGCGCCGTGAATGCCGGTGGAGGAGGCCAAATCGCACTGTACCCGCTCGGCGAGGAGCGACACCCAGCGCAGGGGCAGGTGGGTCTCGACCGGGGCGCTGAGGATGGGGGCGGTCTTCAGGCGCAGGGTGTCGATGTCGATGTCGACGTTGGTGAAGCGGTTGAACAAAACCAGCGCGGAGGCGCCGCGGAAGGTGAGTTCCTTGGCGTGATGGGCCAGGGTGGTGAAGTAGGGGCCGAGTTTGACCGCGATCGGGATCGAGATCTGCGCCTTGACCTCCTCCAGGATCTTCAGGTAGACCGCTTCGATCTCTTTCGAGTCGTGGCCGGGGTGGCTCGGCCGCAGCGCCATGTTGAGCTCGATGCCGTCGGCGCCGGCATCCTGGATGCGCCGGGCGTACTGGTTCCACCAGCGCGGCGAGACGCAGTTCAGGCTGGCGAAAATCGGCACGCCGACCTCGCGTTTTGCAGAAGAGATCAGCTCCAGGTATTCCCGCGGGCCCAGTTCCATGCGGCTGTTCTGCACGTAGTCGTAGGCTTCGGCGTGGTTGCCCATCCAGGAGTTGTCCTCCACCCCGCCGTTGTCGGCTTCGAGCTGCTCTTCGAACAGCGACTTCAGCACGATGGCTCCGGCTCCGGCGGCGGCGCAGCGGCGCACCCCGGGCAAATCCTTCACCAGCCCGCAACTGGACACCACCAGGGGGTTCTCCAGCTTTTTGCCCAGATAGGAAACGCTCAGGTCGATCATGGTTTCTCCTTGATGATGCTGCAAATCTCAGGAACCTTCTCCTGCGGATTGCGCAGGCGGCGTAGCGCCGGGACGGCGGCCGCCAGACCGCCTACCGCTCCGCCCAAGGCGGTGAGCTCGGGGGGGAGTCCAAAGCCCTTGCCTGCGGCGTAGCCCAGAAAGAGGCCGGCGAGCAGGAAGAGCAGCGCCAAAACGTTCCAGTAGAGGAACGCCCGTTGCATTTCTTCGGTATCGAGCAGGTAGCGCACCCGGTCGCCCACCTGGGCCCCCGTCGGGTTGGTCATGCGGATCTCCCGCCCTTCCCGGTGGCACAGCCGGCACTTGTCACACCCTCCGGCATCCACCGGTTCCACCCAGCCCCACCCCCCTTCCAGGCGGGTGACCCGTCCCTCCTCGGTCTTCATGTCCCGGGAGGTTGGCTGGCCCCGATGGAGCCGATCGCATGGGTCGGGCACTTGGCCAGCCCGGGGAGGAATTCGGCAGTGATGGCGGCGGCGTTGCGGATCACCGCCAGGTTGTCCTGCATTTCGATGGCCCCCGAGGTGCCGATGGCCCGCACGCAGATGCCGCAACCCAGGCAGGCGTTCTTGCAGGTGGCCCTGGACACCTTGGGGTTGTCGTGGGAGCGGCAGAAGACCAGCACGCTCTGGCTGGCCGGATGAAGCTCGAGGATAACCTTGGGGCAGGCCTTGACACACAGGCCGCAGCCGGTGCACAGAGCGTCGTCGACCCCGGGCAGGCCGTCAGTGCCCATCGATATGGCGCCGAACGGGCAGGCCGCCGTGCAGTCGCCGTACCCCAGGCAGCCGTAGGCGCAGACTTTGTCTCCACCGCCCACCAGGCTGGCCGCCCGGCAGGTGGTGATGCCGGAATAGATCGCTTTGCGGGCGGTGGCAGATTCATCGCCGCGGCAGTGGACCCGGGCCAGCATCTTGATCGCCGGTCCGCCGGCTTTGCCCAGGATGGTGGCGATCTGTTCGACCGCCCCGGTTCCGCCGGGGGCGCAGCGGTTGCTGGCGGCGTCTTTTTCCACCAGGGCGGTGGCGTAGCCCATGCAACCGGGGAAACCGCAGGCGCCGCAGTTGGCCTGGGGCAAGATCGCGTTGATCGCTTCGATGCGGGGGTCGATCACCACTTTCAACTTGTGGTCGGCGAAGGCGAGCAGGGCGGCAAACAGGAAGGCCATGATGCCCATGGTCGCGATGGCGATGATTACCATGATTCGTACCTCAAATCAGGCCGGCGAAGCCGCTGAAGGCCAGGGCCAGGATGCCGGCGACGAGCAGGGTGATGCCGGGGCCCTGCAGGGGTTTGGGAATGTCGGCGAAGCGGAGCTCCTCGCGGATCCCGGCCATGATGACCAGGGCCAGGGTGAAGCCGAGCCCGGAGCCCACGCCGTAGACCACCGTCTCCAGGTAGTTGTAGTTGCGGAGCACGGCGATCAGGGCGAAGCCCAGGATGGCGCAGTTGGTGGTGATCAGCGGCAGGAAGATGCCGAGCGCGTTGTAGAGGGGCGGCGAGGTCTTGCGGATGAACATCTCCACGAACTGCACCAGACAGGCGATCACCAGGATGAAGGCGATGATCTGCATGAAGTCCAGCTTGTTCGGCAGCAGGATCAGGTGGTAGATCGGCCAGCACACCACCGCGGTCAGGGCCATGACGAAGGTGACGGCGATGCCCATCGACCAGGCCGAATCGAGCTTGCCCGAGACTCCCAGGAACGGGCAGATGCCCAGAAACTGGACCAGCACGAAGTTGTTGATCAAAACCGACGAAATGAGTATGACGAGTAGTTCCATCTGGAGATTCCTTTATTTCCCGCTCATTTTGCTCTGGATGAGTTTCGAGACGCCGATCAGGCTGCCCAGGGTGATGAAGGCACCGGCGGGGAGGATGAACACCATGATCGAGTCGTACCAGGAGGGGCTGAGTACGACGTGTCCCAGCCAGGTGCCCGAACCGAGCACCTCGCGTACCGACCCCATGATCAGCATCACGAGGGTGTAGCCGAGGCCCATGCCCAGAGCGTCGAGCATGGCCCTGCCGGGACGGTTCTTGGCGGCAAACGCTTCCACCCGGCCCAGGATGATGCAGTTGACCACGATCAGCGGGATGAAGGGGCCGAGCGACCGGCTCAGATCGGGGAAGAAGGCCGCCAGGTAGCGGTCGGCGAGGGTGACGAACGAGGCGATGACCACGATGTAGACGGCGATCCGCACCTGCCCCGGGATGATGTTCCGGATCAGTGAGATCATGGCTGCCGAGAAGACGGTGACGAAGATGACCGCCGCCCCCATGCCGATGGCGTTGCTCACCTGGTTGGTGACCGCCAGCATCGGGCACATGCCCAGCAGCTGGACCAGGTTGGGGTTGTCTTTCCAGAGCCCTTTCAAAAACTCCCCGGTGAGGGTGGTCTTGCCGCTCATGATTTGCCTCCCACTTTTGCTCGAGCCTGTTCGATGGCCCGGTTGACGATCTCCACCACCGCGCGCGAGGAGATGGTGGCGCCCGAGATGGCGTTGATCTCGTGGCCGGCCAGTTCTGCCTTCTCTTTGGGAGGTTTGACGAAGGCGATCGGTTGGCTTAAAACCCGATCCCGCCAGAACTGCAGGAACGGCTCCTCTTCGGTGATCTTGGCTCCCAACCCGGGGGTGTCCTTCTGGTCGAGGATTTTCAGGGCCAGCAGTCTGGAGAAATCGGCCGAAACCCCGAAGATCAGGGCGATCTTGTCCTGGAAGCCCGAGCCGACGCTGTAAACCGCGTAGCCCACCACCTTCCCTTTGGCGTCCTTGCCCTGGTAGATGCGCAGGGACTCCTCTTCCGAGACCACGGTGAAACCCTGGATGCCGGCCAGCACCTCGCCCACCGCCTTGTTCAGCGCCCCTTTGGCGTTCTTGTCGATGTAGGGCTGGGTGTAGAGGGCAAACACGGTCAGCATCGCCGCCGACAGGGCGGAGATCACGGTCAGCACCACGATGATGCGGGCGGTCGGTTTCATGCCGCCTCCTTGCGGGCCCCGAAGATGCGGGGGCGGGTGAAGCGGTTCAGCAACGGGACGAAGGCGTTCACGATCAGGATCGAGTACATCACCCCTTCGGGGAGGCCGCCGAACACCCGGATGACGAAAACCAGCAAGCCGATGCTGGCGGCGTAAATCAGGGTGCCGGTGGGGGTGATCGGCGAGGTCACCATGTCGGTGGCCATGAAGATGGCGCCGAACAGCAGTCCGCCACCGAACAGGTGGACCAGCGGCGAGGCGGCGGTGGTCGGATTGAGAAAGTAGAACAGGCTGGAGATCGCTCCCACCGTGGCCAGGATGGTCACCGGGATCTTCCAGTCCAGGCAGCGGCGGGCTACCAGGATCAGCCCGCCGAGCAGGATCAGCAGCACCGAGGTTTCGCCCAGGCAGCCGCCGATGTTGCCGACGATCATGGGTTTGATCGCCGGTACGATCTGGGAAAACTTGAAGCCGCCCAGCGGGGTCGCCCCGGTGGTGGCGTCGACCCGGGCGAGGGCGGTGGTCCAGGTGGTCATGGCCACCGGGAAGGCCCCTTGCAGGAAGGCCCGGCCCACCAGGGCGGGGTTGAAGATGTTGCAGCCGAGACCGCCGAAGATCTGTTTCCCGAGAGCGATCGAGACCACGCCGCCGATGATCACGTAGGACGACTTCAGCCCCGGGGGGAGGGTGAGGGCCAGCAGCAGGCCGGTGATGACGGTGGAGCCGTCCCACAGGGCGGCCAGGTCTTTCTTGCGGGTTTTCAGAAAGAGGAACTCGGTGGCCAGGGTCGAAACCAGTGCCAGCACCACCACCCGCAGGGCATCGAAACCAAAGAACACTACCGCCCCGATG
>CAZTNO010000073.1:0-11267 GCA_964614865.1 uncultured Clostridia bacterium | reverse complement strand
CGAGGATGCTCTGGCAGTGGCGTACCAGGTCGGCGAAGCGTTCCTGGGCCTGCGGGTCGAGGCGGGAAAGCCGCTCGGCCTGGCGCCGCACCGACACCAGCTGGCGCCCCGCCAGCTTGGAGCCCAGCACCAGTTTCTGAAATCGCGGCGAACCGGGCAAGAAGGTGAGGTAGGCGATCTCTCCCGCAAGGCCGAGCAACCAGAAGGCCGGGTTGCCGATGCCCAGGATGGCAAATCCTGCCAGCAGCAACTTGTTGAGCGGCAGGTGGCCGAGACCTCCTGCCGGCACCTTCAGGTGAAAGGCGGCCTTCACGTAGTCGAGGTAGGAGAGTCTTTCCCCCGCGGTCGGCTTCACTTTCGGCCCTCGGTCTCGATTTGCCGGAACTGGGCCGAAATCGATTCCACCGATTCCAGGAATTCGGGTTTGCGCTGGGCCTCTCGTGGCGATTCGCCCGGAACCGGCAGGGGCAGCCCCTTGATCTCGCGGGCGATGCGGCCCGGGCTGGGCGAGAAGATCCAGATCCGGTCGCCCAGGTAGACCGCTTCGGCGATCGAATGGGTGACGATGAAGACGGTGGCCTGTACTTCGGCCCACAGGTCGACCAGCAGCGCCTGCATCTCGATGCGGGTGGGCTCGTCGAGGGCCGAGAAGGGCTCGTCCATCAGCAGGATGCCCGGCTTGAGGGCCAGCGAGCGGGCGATGGCCACCCGTTGCTGCTGTCCTCCCGAGAGCTGGTGGGGGTACTTGGCCTCATGGCCGGCAAGCCCCACCCTGCCGATCCAGTCGCGGGCCGAGGCGACGATGTCGGTTTCGCTCAGGCCCAGGGTGGCCTGGTTGAGCCGCAAACCGAAACAGACGTTGCCCAGTACCGTCAGGTGGGGAAACGAGCTGTACTTCTGGAACACCATGCCGCGGTCGATGCCGGGACCGGTGATCGACTTCCCACGGACCCGGATCTCGCCCCGGCTGGGCGGAAAACACTCGCCGAAGCCGGCGAGCAGGTTCAGCACGGTCGACTTGCCGCAACCCGATGGCCCGACGATGCCGATGAATTCGCCCCGATTCGGAAAATCTTCGATCGAGAACGTGATGTCCTGGATGGCGGTGAAGGCGCGCGGGGTCCCCTCGTGCCAGATCTTGCTCACCCCGGAAAATTCGACGATCGGGGAAGCGGGGCTCATCGCACCTCCAGGTAGGGGAACAGGCGGCGTGTGCAATAGGCCCACAGCCGGTCGGTCAGGTAGGCGATCAGGACGATCACCAGCAGCACCAGGTAGATGTGGCCGCGCGGCCCCCGGCGCTGGGCGATGATGATGATCGACCCCAGGCCCCGCTCGGCGGCCACCATCTCGGCCAGGATGATGTAGGTCCAGCCGATGCCGAAGCCCAGCCTCATGGCGTGGAAGATGCGCGGCAGGGCGATGGCCAGCAGCACCCGGCGCACCGCTGTCCAGCGCCGGGCGCCCAGGGTGTAGGCGGTCTGCAGGAAGATGCCGTCGACGTCGTCGATGGCCTTGACGATCATGGGAAGGAGGAAGATGAAGAAGGCCAGGGCCAAAAACATCACCTTCTGCATTTCGTCGATGCCGAACAGGCTCATGGTCAGCGGGACCAGTGCGGGGATCGGCAGGTAGGAGCCGAAGGTCGACAGGGGCTCGAACAGGCCGCGGAAGAGGGGGTAGGCCCCCATCAGCACCCCCAGCGGGAAGGCCAGTGCCACGGCGAAGACGAATCCCGACACCACCCGCACGGTCGAGGCGACTATGCTGCGGGAGAGTTCGGCCTCGAACCACAGGCTGTGCAGCGACCCCAGCACTTCGAGCGGCGAAGGGAGGATCAGCGGCGAGAGGACCCGGTTTTCGGCCCGGCCCAGGGTCAGCAGAAACCACAGGGCCAGGATCAGCAAGACCGGCAGGGCCCCGAGCAACAGCCGCAACGGCCGGGAAAGCCGGCCGCGGATGGTGAGCAGCCTGCTCATCTCACTTGCTTTCGGGCGGATAGATCGATATCTCGACCCGCCGGTTCAATGCCTGGTTGGTGGGGGCGCTGGGGTCGGCGGGGACGTCCCAGGCCTTGCCCTCGACCACGAACTTGTTGGGGTCGAACTGGTACTTCTTGATCAGCGCGCTCTTCACCGCTCCGGCGCGGTCGTACGAGAGCTTGTCCACCTCGGTGCGCGGCACCCGCCCCTTCATGGAGCTGTCGGTATGTCCGGTGATGGCGATCACCGCCCGTTCGTACTGCCCGGCCAGGCGGGCCACCTTTTCCAGGGTGGCGGTCACGCTGGGGTCGTAGAGGGTGTTGGCCTGGGGGTTGCCGAGCTCGTCGTGCTCGGGTTCGTAGACGTTGGCCGAGTTGGGGTAGAAATTGATCCGGATGGTCTGGGTGAGGATCGGTTTTTCGGCGTTCACCTTCTGGTAGGCCTGCGGGCTGAACTGGGTGATGCTCTCGTTTTTCTGGTCGGCGAACATTCCTTTCTCGTCGAGCTTCTTGAGCACCGAAAAATCCATCACCTCGTCGAAGCGCACCGGGGTGTCGATCAAGCCGAGCTCTTTGTAGACGAAGGTGATGTTCTTCCAGGTGCGTTCGAAGTTCACCGGCGAGTTGGCGTTCAGAAAGAAATCCTTGTTTTCGGCGAAGTTGGTGACGTGGGCGTCGTTGGCCATGCTTTTGACCACGTCGACGGTCATGCCGTACCCTTCGGCCATCCACTGGAAGGCGTTGGCCTTTTGTTGTTCGTCACGGACCATCTTCATCCCCTCGAAGATGCCCGCCACCAGCCCTTCGACGATTTCGGGGTGGTCACGGACGAAGTCGGCGCGCAGGGCGAAGACGTCGGCGATCAACTTGTTGGCGTCGCTGGTGGTGGTCAGGATGCGGGTCCGTTTCACCTTCTCGGGGATGGTGTAGATGTCGGGGGCCCAGGAGACGCAGGCGTCGATCTTGGGGTCGGAGACAAATGCCGCTGCGGCCTCGAAGGCGGTGGCGGTGAACTTGTGCTTGACCTCGCTCGGCTGGATGCCGGCGTTGAGCAGCAGGTTGTTGATGAAGTACTGGGAGGGGCTGTTCTGGGCATAGACGATGGTCTTGCCGCGCAGGTCGCGCACGCTGGCGATCGAACTGCGCACGACGATGCCGTCACCACCGTTGGACCAGTCGATCTGCTGGAAGATACGCGGCGCGGTGCGCGGGTCTTTCATCAGCTCCGGGGCGAACAGGGCCATCATGTCGAGGGTGCCCCACAGCGCGTGGCTGTCGCCCGAGGCGTAGGCATCCCTGGCGGTGACCGGGTCGTCGATCAGCTTCAGGTTCACCTTGAAGCCGTACTTCTTGTAGAACACGCTCTCGGTATTGGGGGAAAAGCCGTGGTTGGCGGCAACGATCGGCAGCCAGCCGATCCAGACGTTGATCGGGAACTGCACGACCTTGTTTGCCGCATCCCACTTGTAACCGCTGGCCCCCTTCACCGGGGGGAGCCGCTGCGAGGGGATGTACTTGTATTCGGCGACGGTGGTGATGCCGGTGGGGTCCATGGCTTCCACCTCTTCGCCTTTGAATTTGGTCATGTCGACCGTCCCGGTCCCCTTCTGCTTGGCGGTGGGAAACAGGGTGTTGCGGAAGAAATAGGCTGCGCCCGCCAGGCAGGCGAGGATGAACAAAACGCCGACGATCTTGCCCAGGGCGGTCGGGCCGACTCTCTCTTCGGGCATGAGTACCTCCTGTGGAAGCGGGGGCGACGACGATCTCTGGTCGCTTCGGGCTTCCCGGCCGCAGGGTGTCTGGCCACATTTGCCTGACAAGGGTCCTGCCGAACCGCCCGTATTATAGAAACCCGGACCCGTCGATGTCAAGCGCCGGGCCGGCTGGATCGGGCTTGGGGTGCCCGCGGCGCTTTTCTGCTAGAATGGGGGTATGACGGGTTGGCTTTGGCGCATGCTCGGGTGGGGCTGGCTTTTTGGCAAGCGACTGGCCCGCATCTTGCCGGCGAAGCGGCCGGGCGGGATCGAAAGCTCCCGGTTTCGGTCTTCTCCCGGTCAGTTTCTCTGCGGCGTCAACCTCCCCTGGCTCTCGTACGGCAACGACTTCGGCAGCAGCCACTGGCAGCCGGAAGGGGGGGTGGCCTCGGCGGCGGGGAAAGAGCGGCTGGAGAAGGTGTTTGCCGAACTGGCCGCCCGGGGAATCCCCTGTGTTCGCTGGTTCCTGTTCGCCGACGGGCGGGCCGGCATCCGCACCGATAGCTCGGGGATCCCGCTGGAACTCGACGAACGGGTGTTTGCCGACCTCGATCAGGCGCTGGCCATGGCCGAGCGGTTCTCGGTCCAGATCCTGTTCGTGCTGTTCGACTTCCACCTGGGGGGGGGCCCCCGGGAGTATCGCGGAGTGCAACTCGGAGGACGGAGCCAGTGGATCGGCGATCCCGACCAACGCCACGCCCTGCTCTCGCGGGTGATCGAGCCGCTGCTCGGGCGATACGGCCAGTGCCCCGCCATTCTGGGCTGGGACCTGTTCAACGAACCCGAGTGGATCACCTACGGTTTGGGGGGGCGAGACCCCGTCCACGCCGTTTTTCCCTGGCAGCTGCGCGGTTTTCTGAACGAGCTGCGCCAGCGGGTGCACCACCTGACCGTTCACCCCGCCACCGTCGGCTTGACGACGATCCGGGGGTTGCCGCTGGTGGTCGGGATCGGGCTCGATCTCTACCAGGTCCACTGGTACGACCGGTTCGAGCGAAAGCATCCGCTCGACCGGCCGGTGGCCAGGCTGAGGCTCGGCCGGCCGCTGCTGCTGGGGGAATACCCCACCCGCAATTCGTTTCGCGAGCCGGGCGAAATCGTCGACACCGCCCGCCGCAACGGCTACGCGGGCGCGTTTTCCTGGTCGATGCTGGGGGTGGACGAGGCTTCGGCTGAAACCCCGGGGATCGAACCGGTCGTTCCCATCAAAACGGTCTGAAACGGAGGGCGGGGCGAGGGCGGCTTCTCCCCAAAACAGGGTCGGGAAGAAGCCCCCCCCTCTGAACAGGACTTTTTCGCGGCGATCGGGCCGCTGAAAAAGGTCAGTCGGGGATGACCAGTTCCTGTCCCGGCTTGATCTTGTCGGGGTCCTTGAGCTTGTCGGTGTTGGCCTTGAAGATCTTCATGTACTCGGTCGGTTTGCCGTAGTACTTCTTGGCGATCACCGACAGGGTTTCCCCGGCGGCGACCACGTGGATCTTGACCGCCGGCTTGGCGGGAGCGGCAGGGGCGGCGGGCTTGGCCGGGGCGGGGTCGGCCAAAAACGTGATCTCGGCCAGCAGGTCGCTCTGGTACTTGGGGTCGACCAGCTTGATCTGGTCCCACACCTTGAAACTGTCGGCCTTGGTTTTGGCTTCACCGCGGATGACGAGATTGCCATCCTGCACGTGCAGGTTCTTGAGCGCCACCCCGAGTTGGCTCATCAGGTTCAGTACCGGCTGGTACTTGGCCTTCAACTGGGCCAGTTTTTCATCGGTCATCGTTCACCTCCGTAAAGATTGGAATATGGCCATTCTCTTCCCCCGGGAAAACAATAGCAAGTCTTTTCGGCTTGTTGATCCTCGGGGTTGGATCTACAATAAACGGGAGCCGCAAGCAGGGCTGGGGGAGGTGCCGTGAATCCTAGACCGCAGAGCCCCGGGATCGGGGAAAGCCGGGTACTCCTTTCCGACGGGGCCGCTTTGCGCGTCCGCCCCATCCGCTCGGGTGATGCGCCCGGCTGGCTGGACCTGCTGGCCCGGTGTTCCGGCGAATCGATCTATGCTCGTTTCCAATCCTTTTTTCACTGGAATTCCAGGGAAGCGGCGACCCGCTTCTGCTCGCTCGAGCCTGGTCGCGAGGTCGCCCTGGTGGCGGAGGGGGGCGAAGGATCCCCGGCTCCGTTGCTGGGGGTGGGGCGGCTGATCCTCGATCCCGCGGGGAGCGAAGGAGAGTACGCCCTGCTCGTGCGGGATGACTGGCAGAACCGGGGAGTGGGGGGGGTGTTGACCGCCCGTTGCCTGGAAGTCGCCAGCAGCCGGAATCTCTGCCGCCTGGTGGCCCGCACCACCGCCGGCAACGTGCGCATGGTCGCCCTGTTGCGGCGCCACGGGTTCGTGATCACCCGTCCTGCGGGCGGGGGGTGGGTGGAAGGGCATTGGTCCGCCCGAAACGAAAAGAGTTGACAATTCGTTGCTCCCATTGAAATATAGGTATTCAGGGGGATTCATGAAAAAAGGGTTGATTGTGTTCCTGTGGGTGGCGTTGGCGGCCGGGGGATCGCTGAATGTGGTTGCGGCGCCCCAGGTCGATGCGGTCAAGTTGCCGGGGATCGACCTGCGACTGGGGCTGCGGGCCCTGATCTCGCTGGCCGATGTACACCTGTCGGGCATCATGAATTCGCTCCGCATGGCGGCGGCCAGCGAAGAGGTGCGTTCGGGCGACTTCGCCCGCATGCGGAAGTTGCTGGTCCAGCTCCAGCAGAGCGAAGTGCCTTCGGTCTACCTCTACGCCCGGCCCGACGGGAGTTACTTCACCACCGAGCACGGGGCGGTCGGGCTGTCGCTCAAGGATCGTCCCTACTTTTCCCGCCTGATGTCCGGCAAGGAGATCGTCGGCGATCTGGTGCGTTCGCACTCCACCGGCCGGGAAGTGGCCGTCCTCATGGTGCCGGTGCGGGAGGGCGACAAGGTGGTGGGGGCGGTCGGGGCCTCGGTGTTTCTGGGGGAACTGAGCCGCCTGCTGGTCCGGCAGATCGGCCTTCCCGACGACATGGTGTTCTACGCCATCAGCGAATTGGGCGAAACGGCACTGCACAGCGATCCCAAGTGGCTGCTCGACGTGCCGGCCAAGCAGCGCAGCCAGACCCTGGTGGCGGCGGTGCGGCACATCCTGGACAACTGGGAAGGTTCCTCGCACTACGAGTTCGAGGGCAAGAACAAGGTGGTGGTCTTTTCGGTTTCGCCATTGACCGGGTGGCACTTCGTTTTGGGTTGCGTGGAGAAAACTCTCCCGTAGCCACTGCCGGCGGCGGTGCCAGCCCGTCACCGCCCCGCTTCAGCTGATTCCCGGGCAGAGGAGATCGCAATGCACGTGCCAGGCACTTCCCTGTTGCTTTGGTTTTCGCTCGGTTGCGGGGTTTTGCCCGCGATGTCCCCACCGGGCAACCCGTTTCCCCCCCCGGCGGTGCGTCCGTTCGACCTGGAGCGTTTTTTGGGGCGCTGGTACGAAATCGTCCGCCTGCCCCACCGGTTCGAGCGAGACCTCGATGAGGTCACCGCGGTCTATTCCCGGCGGACCGATAACCGGATCGAGGTGGAAAATTCGGGGGTGAAGCCCGATGGCCAGCGCAAGCGGGCGACCGGCAAGGCCAAATTCGCCGGTGACCCGACCATCGGCCACCTGCGGGTGAGTTTTTTCTGGATCTTCTACGCCGATTACATCGTGGCCGCCCTCGACCCCGACTACCAATGGGCGGTGGTGGTCAGCTCGTCGAAAAAGTACTTCTGGATTCTGGCCCGCACTCCACAGCTCGACGAAGAGTTGCTGGCCTCCCTGATCGCCCGGGCCGGGGAGTGGGGGATCGACACCTCCCGGATCATCCGGGTGCGGCAGACCCCCCTCCGCTAATCGGGGGTCAGCAGGGCCAGGTACTCGGGATTGCCGCCGTCGACGACTTCGATGCCCATCCCGCCTTCGAGGGCCTTGCCCGAAAAGAGGGGGATTTTCTTGCTCCAGCGGACCACTCCGTGAACCTTGACCCGGCGGTCACCGTCGATCACTTCGATCTCCAGCTCGGTACCGGGCTCGTAGGTGGCGCTGGTCATGATGTACATCCCCGATGCCGACAAATCGTTGGTGAAGAACTCGTGCTGGTCCTGACCGTGCTGGTAGCGCACCACCAGCAACTTCTCGACCCGGGGCTGTTTTCGGTTTTCGATTCCCATGGTTATTCGAGCGAGTTCTCCCGGCGGAGTGGGCCTGGCCAGGGTCCGCCGGGAAAACCCCCGGGCTCAAAGGGGCGGGATCTCCGAAGGGGTTCCCTCGAGCCCTTCGCCGGTGGCGGGCGCTTCGGGCCCGGGCTTCATGAATCCCGACGCCTTGTCTTTGGCTTTGGCCCCCAACCGGTTGAGCAGATCCTCGGGCAGGGCGAAGGCCAGCTTGAGGTCGCCAGCCGAGGCGGTGATGGTGATCTTGTTCAGCAGTTCGCCCAGGTCGGGCTCTTTGGCGGCGATCATCGCCCCCATCCCCTTCAGCCCGTTCAGCATCCCCTCGAGTTGCTTGTTGGCGTTCTCGTCGGGACAGATCAGGCGAAATTCGCCGCTGAGGATGGCGTTTTTGAAGTCCACCGTGCCGACGAAGGCTTCGGCCCGGGTCAGGTCGAACGAGATCATCTGGCCGGGTTCGGGTTTCTTCTTGAGGGCGTCGGGGAGCTGGGGCATGACCATCCAGAACAGCCCGTCCCGCTTGATCGTCTCCATGTGCTTTTTCAACACGGCATCGGTGGCCATACTGCTTCCCTTCTTGTCCGCCAGGTCGATCAGCGACCTGATGCGGTTCGGGCTGGCCATGGCGATGGTGGAGGGGGTCAGCAGCACGATGGCGGCGTCTTTTTTCTTTTCCGGGGTGTTTTCATCGCCGGGCTTGGTGTCCTGTACCAGGAAAATGGTCTTGCCGTTGTAGGTTTCCTTGCGCAACCCTTCGACCTTCTCGGTCATGGTTTTTTCCACTTTGGCGGCATCGTACCGGATGTTGGCGATGGCGCCCCATTCGGCATCCTTCTGGTCGGGTTGCCCGTACATGCCGATCAGGAAAAAGTGGACGTCCTTTTTCATGTCGATGCCGGTCTTCTGCTGAAACTCTTCGGGGTTGTTGAAAAGTTTCTTTTCCTGGGTTTTGCCGGGTTTTTCGGCCAGCATCTTGTCGTACACCGACATCTGGGAAAAACGATGGAAGTCGAGGCCGATCACCAGTTGGGCTCCCGAAGGCAGGAGGGACATCATCTCCTCGGTGCTGACTCCGCCGCCACCCTTCTTCTTGCAGGCGACGCCGCCGGCCAGGACCAGCGCGAACACAGCCAGTGCCAACACGCTCCACTTGACTCGTTTCATGGGTTTTCTCCTTGTTTCGCCGGATCATTTCCCGGTGACCGCAAAGGGGTACTATACCAACCACGAGAAAAAAAAACAATCAAGGCCCTTGGAGACGCCCATCATGAACCTTTGGGGACGGTCCAAAGTCTTTGGGACCGGTCCGTGAAAACGTGAATCGGTGGTCTTGAATGTCCAGACCACCTCGGTTGGCTGCTTACGGTACCTCCGGTTCAGATGGTTGTGGCGGGGATAGCAAAAGTTCGATCGGTCAACGGGAGGATGGACTTGCTCAGACAGAGCACTCCTCCCGGTCCGATCGGAATTTGCAATTTGTTCAAGAGGGCGAAGTTGGCCACCGCACCTTTCCCGGGGGCGGCGCTCTTTTTGATCTCCAGCGGGTAGAGACGGCCGTCGGCCGAAATGAGCAGATCGATTTCCCTCAGATTCTTGTCCCGAAAAAAGAAGAATGATTCCTGCAAACCGTGATGTCGCCATGATTTGAGGATTTCCGTAAAGATCCATGTTTCCAGAATGGCTCCCGAAAAAGCGCCTGCTTCGAGGGTTTCCGGAGAGCTCCATTCGGTAAGCCAGGAACACAGCCCGGTATCCAGAAAATAGAGCTTGGGCGCCTTGACCAGCCGGCTGGTAAGGTTGGTGTGGAAAGGGAGGAGCAGGGTGACGATGCTCGAGGAAACGAGGAGGGACAACCACTTTTTGGCGGTATTGGGGGCAATGTCCACGTCGCGGGCCATGTCGGTCAGGTTGACGAGCTGTCCGGTTCGGGATGCGGCGACTTTCAGAAAGCGGAAAAACGATGTTTCGTCGGCCACCTGGGACAGGCTGCGTATATCCCGCTGAATGTACGATTGCACGTACGAGCTGTAGTACAGGTCACGGTTTAACTCGGGATCCAGGGCCGGAGCGGGATAAGAGCCTCGCCAGATGATCCGGTAGAGTTCGCGCAGGGGAAGTTCGTCGCCGACCCTTTCGGGCGCGGCCCCTTCGTCGGTGGGCCGGAAGGGGGAGACCTCGGCAGCTTTTCCCAAGGCTTCCCGACGGGATAGCCCCAGGAGGTTCACAATTCCCACCCTGCCCGCCAGGGATTCCGAAACCCCTTTCATCAGTGGGAAAGGCTGGGAGCCCGAGAGCCAGAATTGTCCTGGACGGTAGTGTTCATCCACCGACATCTTGATGAAGGGGAAAAGCTCCGGTGCGTATTGGACCTCATCGATCAGCAGCGGAGGGAGGTATCTCTTGAAGAACAGGGCGGGATCCCTTTTGGCGAGGCTGAGGATAGCCGGGTCATCGAGGGTGACGTACTCCCGGTTTTTTCCTGCCAAATGGCGTAGCATGGTCGTCTTGCCCACTTGACGCGCTCCGGTGACGAGGAGGGCGGGGAAGTGGTCGGAGGCTTTCCGGATGAAGGGCTCTATGGTCCGCGGAACATAACGGGCTTGGGGCATCTTGGCCATCCTGCATTGTGAATGCATATTAGCCACGATCTCGAGAATTGTCAAGCTAACGGATGGGACACTCCTTTTGCCCATGACTGGATCGTACCCAGGCAAAAGTCGACTTTCAAGCGATCCGCCACCAGGGTGACTTGTATGTCAAGACCAGCTCATCCTGCCGCGACTTGGCAACCGCCACGGCAGCATCCGTCACCATCCGGGTCGGGTGGAGCTGATTCGCGATGGTCGGGGCACGTTGTGCCCTGCCCCCGCGCCCCCCTCGTCACCAGCTGGAACTTGGCTCCCCGCTTGCCCGGCAGTCACCCATTAAGGGCCATCTCCCTTCGTACCCGGCCTCGATTCATTCGAAACTTTCAAATTTGCAAGGTCCGTCCCCAAGCGCCTCCACCCCATGAATAGAGAAATACACAAAATTGCGTCAACAACAATACAAACATCATCCCTATTGGAATCAATTTAATTGCTTTACTTACTTTCATTTCTTTCTCCATTTTTAGTTACAACTATTGGGGACTTCGAGGGACGGTGCTTGTAAATTTGTTTTTAGCCTAATAGAATCAATGCATTCGAAGGACGAGACTGACATATACGAGTGAGTTTCATCATGTTGCGAAGATGAATTAAGGGGAGGCATCGGTGTCAGGTCTTACATTATTGGTTCTCTCTCGTTTTGTGTGGGTAGTAGCAACGGGGTATCATTCTTCCTTGA
>CAZTNO010000072.1:0-11278 GCA_964614865.1 uncultured Clostridia bacterium | reverse complement strand
AACGCCACCCGCACCCCCGAAGGGGGCCCCTACCGCCGGCGTGAAGTGGTGTTCGAGACCGCAGCTCCGCAGCGCTATGGCTTCGAGAGCGCTCTGCTCGGCCAGGAAACTGCCACCCTGAAAGGGGTGGAGGTCTCGCGGGTCACCGAGGACCCCTCCCCGTTCATGCGCAAGTACGAGCCCGAGCATCCCGATGCCGGCCCCGACGGTTACGTCCTCTATCCCAACATCAACATCGTGTCGGAGATGGTGAACCTGCAGGAGGCCTCCCGGTCGTACGAGGCCAACTTGTCGGTGATCCTGTCGGTGAAGAGCATGATCGCCAAGACCTTCGAGATCGGGAGGTAACGGATGGCCGACATCAAGATCGACGATATCCGCCGTCAACTGGCCGACATCTCGGTGAAGTCGCGCATTCAAGCCGGCCCCGAATCCCCGCAAAGTCCCGGCCAGGGATTCTCGCAGATGCTCGAGACGGCCATGGGCGACATCAACCAGGAGCAGGTCGCCGCCGAGCAGAAGGTGACCGATTTCATCTCCGGCAAGGAGCCCAGCCTGCACAACACCCTGATCGCCCTCGAGAAAGCCGACGTCTCCTTCAAGCTGATGATGCAGGTGCGCGGCAAACTGCTCGAGGCCTACCAGGAAATCATGAGGACTGGTGTGTAACATGAAGGTGCCCCATGGCTGACCCGAAACCCGGACTGTTCACCCAGGCCCAGGCCCTGTTCAACCGCCTGACCCTGGCCCAGAAGTCGATCCTGGCCCTGACCGCGATCGCCACCCTGGGGGGGATCTGGCTGGTCACCACCATCGCCGGTACTCCCCGCTACGGCGTCCTCTACTCCAACCTACCGATGGACGATTCGGGAGTGATCCTGGAAAAACTCAAGGAACAGAAGGTGCCCACCCAGGTGACGGCCGGCGGCGGAGTCATCAAGGTGCCCGAGGACCGGATCGGCGAGTTGCGCATCTCGCTTGCCGCCCAGGGGCTGCCGCAGGGCGGCGGGGTGGGCTTCGAGATCTTCGACAAGAGTTCGCTGTCCACCACCGATTTCGTACAGAACATCAACTTCGTGCGGGCCCTCGAGGGGGAACTGTCCCGCTCGATCGCCCAGATCCGCGAGGTGGCCTTTGCCAAGGTTCATCTGACCCTGCCCAAGAAATCGGTGTTTCTCGAGGAACAGCAGCCCGCCAAGGCCTCGGTGGTGCTGAAACTGCGCCCGGGGGCGGCGTTGAACCCGTCGGCGGTGCCGGCGATCATGCACCTCTGCGCCCAGTCGGTGGAGGGGCTCATCCCCGACAACATCGCCGTGATCGACGTGTCGGGGCGCCTGCTGTCCCGGCCGCGGGGCGAGGTCGACTCGTTCGACCAGAACGCCAGCGAGCAGATGAACTACCAGAAGCGGATGGAATCGAGCTATGCCCGTGAGGTCATCGACCTGCTCGAGCCGATCATCGGGGCGGGCAAGGTGCGGGCCGATGTCCGCCTGGTGCTCGACTTCAACAAGGTGGAAACCAAAGAGGAACGGGTCGATCCCGAAGGCATCGCCAAGGTTTCGGAACAGTCGGAGACCACCTCCTCGGCGGGGGCGGGCGGCAGTGGCGGCACTCCCGGTGTCGCCACCAACGTGGCCTCGGCCAGCGGAGCCACCCCCGGCAGCGGGGCGGGCGGCGGGGCCAAGACCAAGTCGGAGAAGAGCGTGGTGAACTACGAGGTCAGCAAGACCATCACCCACCAGATCCGCCCGGTCGGTCAGATCCAGAGCCTGTCGGCGGCGGTGGTGGTGGACCATGCCGCCGAGACCTCGGAAAAGGACGGCAAGCTGGTGCGCACCCTGCGTGCGCGCAGCCCCGAGGAACTCGACAAGCTCCGCAAACTCGTGCAGGCGGCCCTGGGTTTCAAGGCCGACCGGGGCGACCGGGTGGAGATCGAAAACATCAGTTTCGACACCGCCCCCGAAACCGAAGGGGAGTTCTACGCCAAGAAGCAGAAGAGCGACGACCTGATCAAAACCCTGATCCACTACGGCGCCTACCTGCTGGGGGGGCTGTTGCTCCTGTTCCTGGTGATCCGTCCGCTGTTCCGTCGCGCCGGCGACATCTTCCAGGGCAAGGTGGCCATCGGGCACTCTTACGATTTGCCCAAGCTGGAAACCGAGAAACTGGTCGAGCTGCAGAAGATGAAAGACGACGCCGAGATCGAAAAGGAACTGCTCGAACAGTACCAGGTGCCCAAGGAAGCCAAGAAGATGACCATCATCAAGGAGCGGGTCCGCGAATTCGCCCAGAACAACCCCGACGGGACCGCCTCGTTGGTCCGCAGCTACCTGATGGAGGGTGGCGGCGGGGGAGTCAAGTGACCCATGATTGACCGCGAAAACATGACCGGCAAGCAGAAGGCTGCCGTGCTGCTCCTCAACCTGGGCGAGGATGCCACCGCCGAAGTCTTCAAACGGCTCGAGGAAGACGAAGTCCAGGACATCTCCCGCGAGCTCTCCATCATGGGCACCATCCCCGCCGATGTCTCCGACCAGGTGGTGGAAGAGTTCTACAACATGACCCTGGCCAACGAGTACATCACCGTCGGCGGGCTCGAGTACGCCAAGAAGGTGCTCATCAAGTCGCTGGGGCCCGAGGAGGCCCGCAAGATCATCGACCGGCTGGTCAAACTGCTCGAGAAGTCGGCGGGGTTCTCTTCGCTGGAGAAGGTCAACCCCCAGCAACTGTCCAAGTTCATCCAGAACGAGCATCCCCAGACCATCGCCCTGATCCTGGCCCACCTCTCCGCCTCCCAGGCGGCCGAGCTCATCTCCTCGCTGCCCGAGGAGATGCGGGCCGAGATCCTGATCCGCATGGCCAACCTGGAAGAGATCTCGCCCGAGATCGTCAAGAAGATCGCCAGCGTGCTCGACCAGAAGCTCGAGGCGCTCGGCTCCTACAGCCTCGAAGAGTACGGCGGGGTCAAGGCGGTGGCCGAACTGTTCAATCGCATGGACCGGCGGGCCTCGCGCAACGTGCTCGAGCAGATCGAGAGCCGGTCTCCCGAGTTGGCCGCCTCGATCAAGGATTTGATGTTCGTGTTCGAGGACATCCTGCTGATCGACGACCAGGGGATCATGGAGATCCTGAAGCGGGTCGACAAGAAGTCGCTGTCGGTGGCCCTGAAGGGGAGCACCGACGAGCTCAAGACCAAGTTTTACCGCAACATGTCGCAGCGCGCCGTGGAGATGCTCAAGGAAGAGATGGAGTACCTCGGCCCGATCCGGGTCAAGGACGTGGAGAAGGCCCAGCACGAGATCGTCGAAGTGGTCCGCTCGCTCGAGGAGGAAGGGGTGATCGTGATCGGCGGGGCGGGAGGGGACGAGTATGTTGTCTAGGATCTGGAAAAAGGGGGAGGTGTCTCCCGGACTTGGAGTCCAGCCCTATCGTTACCCGACCCTGGAAGAGATGCGGGTGCGCATCGAGGAACGCCGACGCGAACACGAGCGCCAACGCATCATCGACGGGGGGCACGACGACCCGGTGGCGGTGGCCAAAAGGGAGGCGGGGCGGATTCTTGCCGAAGCCCAGGAGAAAGCCCACAGCCTGGAGACCGAGACTTCGTTGGCCTGTGTCCGAATGGAAAGCGAAATGCGCGCCCGCCTGGAAAACGAGTTCCAGTCCCGGGTGAAAACCGAGGCGGAGACCCTGCAGAAGCGCTTTGCCGATTCGCTTTCCGAGATGGCCGAACTCAAGGACCTGATCTACCAGGAGAGCGAGGACGAGATCCTCAACCTGGCCTATACCGTGATCAAGAAGATCATCGGCGAAGAGGTGAAGACTTCGCCCAACACCATCCTGAACATGTTGCGCAAGGGCTTCGAGAAGATCAAGGAAGCGGGCAAATACGAGATCCGCATCAACCCCGAGGATTACGACGTCCTGCTGGCCTCCAAGGACCGGGTCAAAGAGGTGCTGGGCGCCCACGGGGTCATCAAGTTCATCAAGGACGAGGCGGTGGAGCGGGGGGGATGCAAGATCATCACCGAGACGGGCGAGGTCTCCTCGGAGCCCGGGCAGCAACTCGAGGTGATCATCAAGGAACTTCGCCATGTTCCGCCCGGCCCTTGATTTTTCGGCCCGCATCCGTCGGGCCGCCGAAATCGACCCGCTACGGGTGTACGGCCGGGTAAACCAGGTGGTCGGCCTGACCGTCGAGTCGCAGGGGCCTCCGGCTGCGGTGGGCGAACTGCTGCAGATCGAAAACGATCGCGATGGGGTCCCTTTGCAGGTGATCGGTTTTCGGGGGCGCTCGGTTTTGTCGATGCCGCTGGGCGAGTTGGCCGGGCTGTCGATCGGCCAGAAAGTCTACGCCCTGGGGAGGCAGCCCGGGTTTCGCATCGGGCCCGCATTGCTGGGCCGGGTGATCAACGGTCGGGGCGAATTGCTCGACGGCGGGCCCGAGATCGAACGTCCCGACCCGCTCGTGGTCCACCGCCTGCCGGTGAATGCCATGGAGCGGGAGCCGATCGCCGAGGTGCTGGCCACCGGGGTGCGGACCATCGATGGCTTCAACACCCTGGGCAAGGGGCAGCGCATCGGCATCTTCTCCGGGTCGGGGGTGGGCAAGAGCACGCTGATGGGGATGATCGCCCGCAACACCTCGGCCGAAATCAACGTGATCGCCCTGATCGGCGAACGGGGCCGCGAACTCAAGGATTTCATCGTGAACAGCCTGGGCGAGGCCGGATTGAAGCGCTCGGTGGTGATCGCTGCCACTTCCGACGAGCCTCCCCTGGTCAAGATCATGGCCGCCTTTGCCGCCACTGCGGTGGCCGAATACTTCTGCGACCGCGGTGCCGATGTGCTGCTGATGATGGATTCGATCACCCGCCTGGCCATGGCCCAGCGCGAGGTGGGTTTGTCGGTGGGGGAGCCCCCGTCGACCAAAGGGTACACCCCGTCGGTGTTCACCCAGATGCCCAAGTTGCTGGAGCGGGCGGGAAACTTCGCCGGCAAGGGCAGCATCACCGGCATCTACACCGTGCTGGTCGAGGGCGACGACGTCACCGAGCCCATCTCCGACCATGCCCGCTCGATTCTCGATGGCCACGTGGTCCTCTCCCGCGACCTGGCCCATCGCAACCAGTTTCCGGCGGTCGATATCCTCGGCAGCATCTCCCGGTTGATGAGCGAAATCGCCGATCCCGACCACAAGAAGGCCGCCGGCAAGGTGCGCGAGCTGCTGGCGGTGTATCGGGATGCCGAGGACCTGATCAACATCGGCGCCTACCAGGCGGGCGCCAATCCGCGCATCGACCAGGCGATCTCCCGCATGGAAGCCATCCGCTCCTTCCTGTCGCAGGGGGTGAGCGAGATGTCGACCTTCCCGCAGACCCGCGATCGCCTGCTCGCCCTCCTCTCATGAAGCGGTTCGAGTTCAAGCTGCAAAGGGTGCTCCAGTACCGGGAACGTCTCGAGGAACAGGCAAAGAATCGCTACGAGCAGACGCTGGTGCGGCTGCACCGGGCCCAGAATGAACTGGCCGCCCTCTCGCTTCGGCGCCTCGAGTTGCTTGCCGGGTTGGAACTGGCCCCCGGGAAGAGGGTCGACCTGCTGGCCCTGGCTTTCTGCCACACCTGCGGCAGTCAGTTGCGCGGCCTGATTCTGGCCAAAAGCGAGGAGATCGAGCAACACCGCGAGGTTTCCGCGCAAGCCCTGAGAGAATGGACCAGCCGCCGCCAGGAGGCCGAGGTGATCCGCCGAATCAAGGAGAAAAAATGGACAGCGTACCAGCGGGAGGTCGACAAGGAAGAGCAGAAGGCAGCCGACGACAACTTCCTGGCCAAGGTGGCGCGGGAGCGTTCCGTGGCCCTTGGGGGGCAGTACTCTTTCTCGCCCTGATCCTGACCGGAGCGATGCTCTCCTACCTGGTGTGGGCGGGCGGGGTAGGTGCCGAGGGCGACGATGACGAAACCCGGGTCCAGAAGCTGCTCGCCGAAATCGGTCGGGAAAAAACGGCCATGGAGACCCGGCGTGCAGGCCTCGACCGGTTGGAGTCGAGCCTGCGCACCTTTCAACTGGAACTCGACCGGCGGGCCGAGGGGCTCTCCCAGCGGGAAGCGCTCCTCAAGAAAACCGAAACCGAACTCGACGGCAAGCTGGCGGCCAAAGCGGTCGACCGCAAGATGATCGAAACCTTCGAGTCCATCGATCCCGATCAGGGGGCGGTGCTGATCCTCAACCTGATGCGCAAGGACGCCCCCCTGGCGCAGCTGCTGATCCGCCGCATGTCGGGCAAGAAGGCGGGCAAGCTGCTCGAGTCGCTGATCCAGCTCGACGCCGCCGCCGCCACCGATCTGGCCAAGGGCAGCCTCGACCTGTACAAACCGGCCACGGTCCCTGCAGAATAAAAAAAAGGGGGCCGTTTCCGGCCCCCCGTTGATTGCGGTCCGACCTTTTCGCTATTCCTGATACCTGCGAAAGACCACCGTGCCGTTGGTGCCGCCGAAGCCGAACGAATTCGACAGGGCCACCTGGATGGGCTTTTCCACCCCGACTTTCGGGACGTAACTCAGGTCGCAGTCCGGGTCGGGGAACTCGTAGTTGATCGTCGGCGGGACGAATCCTTCCTTGAGGGCCAAAACGCAGAAGGCCGCCTCGGCTCCTCCGGCCGCTCCCAGCATGTGCCCGGTCATCGACTTGGTGGAGCTGATCAGCAACTTGCCGGCATGATCGCCGAACATGCGCTTGATGGCCATGGTCTCCAACTTGTCGTTGAGCGGCGTGGACGTGCCGTGGGCGTTGATGTAGTCGACCTCTTCGGGGCGAAGCCCGGCATCGGCCACGGCCCGTTTCATGGACCGGTAGGCTCCATCGGCTTCCGGGTCGGGGGCAGTCATGTGGTAGGCGTCACCCGATGCTCCGTAGCCGATGATTTCGGCCAGGATTGGGGCTCCCCGCCGGATGGCGTGGCCGAGCTCCTCCAGCACCAGCAGACCGGCCCCTTCAGCGATCAGAAAGCCGTCCCGTTCCCGGTCGAAGGGGCGAGACGCTTTTTCGGGGTGATCGTTGCGGGTGGTCATGGCCCGGATCACCGAAAATCCGGCAATCGACAGCTGGGTGATCGGTGCTTCGGCTCCCCCGGCGATCATCACGTCGGCATCGCCGTAAGAGATCATGCGGAACGAATCGCCGATGGAATGGGTGCTGGTGGCACAGGCGGTGCAGTTGGCGAAGTTGGGGCCCTTGAGCCCGAAGCGGATCGCCACCTGACCGGCGCCCAGGTTGGCGATGCTGGCCGGCAGGAAGAAGGGGGAAACGCGTTCGGGGCCCTTTTCCAGCAGCAGCACCTTGTTGTTCTCGATGGTGGAGATCCCGCCGATACCCGAACCGATGAAGACTCCGATCCGTTCCCGATCTTCCTTGTCCAGGTCGAGGGCGGAGTTGCGGACGGCTTCTTCGGCGGCGATCAGCGCGTACTGGATGTACGGATCGTACTTCTTCAGATCCTTGCGATCGAAGTAGGTGTTCGGATCGTAGCCTTTGATCTCGCCGGCGATCCGGCACGCGTAGTTGGTGACATCGAAGCGGGTGATGGGGCCCGCTCCCCCCTTGCCGGCGCGGATGTTGGCCCAGTTCTCGGCCACATCCTTGCCGGTGGGGGAGAGGAGTCCGATCCCCGTGACCACCACCCGGCGAAGGGAAATGGTTCTACGACTCGGGGTTTCCATGTTCAGGAAACGGCCCGGGGGCTCCTGCAGCTTGGAGACGACGTAGTCGAGGGCGGCCCCGACGGTGGTCAGCTTTTCGGCTTCCTCCTCGGGGATCTTCAACTTGAACTCGTCTTCCAGGGCCATGATCAGTTCGACGTTGTCGAGCGAGTCAGCGCCCAGGTCCTCGACGAACTTGGCCTCGAGGGTGATCTGCTCTTCGCCGACATTCAGCTTTTCGGCCACCACTTTCTTGACGTTGCCGAAGATTTCTTCCTTGTTCATGTATTCCTCCTTGATGGTTTTTTTGAAAAACCTGGTTTCGCTCACATGGTCAGGCCGCCCGACACGTTGAGGACGGTGCCGGTGATGTAATCGGCGGCTGGAGAGACGAGGAAGAGAACCGCTCCGGCCACATCCTCGGGGGTGCCGGCACGTTTGAGCGGAATCTGCTTCAAATAGTCTTCCTTGACCGAATCGGACAGTTTGTCGGTCATCTCGGTCAGGATGAATCCGGGAGCCACCGCGTTGGCGGTGATGTTGCGGGAGCCGAGCTCGCGGCCCAGGGCCTTGGTCAGGGCGATCACCCCCGCCTTGGAGGCGGCGTAATTGGCCTGTCCGGCGGTGCCGAGCAGCCCCGATACCGACGCGATGTTGACGATGCGCCCGAAGCGGCGTTTCATCATCTCTTTGGCCGCTGCCTGCGAACACAGAAAAGTGCCCTTCAGGTTGATGTCCAGCACCAGATCCCAATCGTTTTCGCTCATGCGGATCGACAGGTTGTCGCGGGTGATGCCGGCGTTGTTGACCAGGACGTCGATTTGGCCGAATTCGCTGATGGTGGCCTTGATCAGGGCGTCCACATCGGCGGGTTTGGCGACGTCGGTGGTCACGGCCAGGGTGCGCACCCCCAGCGATTTCAGCTCCTCGGCGGTTTTCACCGCTTCGTCCGCCATCACGTCGCTGATGACCACGTTGTAGCCGGCTTCGGCCAGCTTGCGGGCGATGGCCTTGCCGATGTTCCGGGCCGAACCGGTGATGACGGCGGTGCGTTGGATTTCAGGCATAGTTCAACTCCTTGAAGGCGGATCCCATGCGCTGCATCTCCTGGGAGATGCGCTCGTTGACCCGCTCGCGAACGAAGGTGCGGCTCAAGGTGATGGCGCTGGCAATCGCCCGGGCGCTGGACCTGCCGTGCCCCACCATGACCAGGCCGTTCACCCCCAGCAGCAGGGCCCCGCCGGTCTCGGTGTAGTCGAGGCGACGCTTGATGCGGCCCAGCGAGCGCTGCAGGAAGAAGAAACCGATCTTGGAAAACAGGTTGGAGGTGATCTCGCGGCGGAGCATCGACAGCACCACCTCGACCACCCCTTCGGTGACCTTGAGGGCGACGTTGCCGGTGAAACCGTCGGTGACGATCACGTCGGCTGCCCCGAGAAAGACGTCCTTGCCTTCGATGTTGCCGATGAAGTTGATGTCCATCCCCTTGAGCAACTGATGGGCCTGCTTGGTGAGTTCGTTGCCTTTGGCCTCTTCCTCGCCGATGCTGACCAGGCCGATGCGGGGATTGGAAATGCCGTGCACCGTCTGCAGGTAGATCTTGCCCATCAGGGCGAACTGGGCCAGGTGGCGGGCCTTGGGGTCGGCGGTGGCCCCGACGTCGACCAGCAGCGACTGGCCGTTCAGGGTGGGGATCATCAGGGCCAGGGCGGGGCGCTCCACTCCCGCGGGGGAGCCGAGCATCTCGCGGGCCAGGGTCATGACGGCGCCCGAATTGCCCGCCGAAAAGGCGGCGGCGGCCCGGCCGTCGCGGACGAGCTGCAAGGTCTTGGAGATCGAGGATTCACTCTTGCGCCGCCAGTAGTGGCGCAGGTGGTCTTTCATGGAGATGGTCTCGCGGGCATCGACGATCTCGTAGCGGGACGGATCGAGGCCGGGGAAACGGCGCAACTCCTTGCTGATCTCCTTTTCCCGGCCGACCAGCAGGGCGCAAAGCCCCTCCTCGGAGGTACAACTGCGCAGGGACTGGACCGCCCCCTCGATGATCGCCGCCGGGGCATGGTCCCCCCCCATGGCGTCGATCGCGATCTGCAACGACCCCATTCTCTAGGCTTCTGCTTCCTTGATCATCTGTCGGCCGGCGTAGTGGCCGCAATGAAGGCAGATCCGGTGCGGAGCCTTGGGCTCTTTGCAGTTGGGGCAGAGGGCGAGGCCCGGGACTTTCAGAAAGTCGTGGGAGCGACGCTTGTTCTTGCGCTGATGGGAGTGGCGGCGTTTGGGTTGGGCCATGGTTCACCTCTTGGCTTTTTCAAACAGAAACGTGATATCGCGGCGGGCCGGTTCGCACGAGCAGGAGCTGTGATTCAGGTTGGTGCCACAGCTCGGGCAAATGCCCCGGCACGATTCGGAACAGACGGGATTGGGGGGGGTGAAGAGATTGATCTGCTCGGAGTGGATCTTGCGCAAATCGATCTGGTCGCCCTCGAAGAAGATGTACTCGATCTCCTCGGGATCCAGGGCCAGGCTGCGGTTTTCCACCTTGTCGGCCGGAAAGAGGACGATGTCGTACTTGGAGTGGATGGGGAAATCGAAGTGCTCCAGGCAGCGCACGCAGGTGAGCGAGAGGGCGGTCTTGATCCGGCCTTTGGCCCGGACCCGCTCCCCGTCGCGCATGAAGGTGACCTGGTACTCGAGGGGCTCCAGAAAGTAGCTCTCTTCCTCGATCAGGATCCCGGAATCGAGATCGACCGTATCGGAAAGCGACAGCCCCTGCGGCGAGATTTTATGGATTGGAATCAGCATTTGCTCCCTGCTTGACAGCGGATTCAAAAAGCCCTTATACCACATTCCCCGGGGGGGAGTCAATCCGATCCCTCGAAATGACCGTTGTGCCTTGCTCTTACCAGGACTGCGGCGCCTGCCCGAGGAGGGCTTCCTGCGTCTCCTCGGCGATCTGCAGCTCCTCGTTGGTCGGCACCACCATCGCGGTCACCCGCGAGGAGGGGGTGGAGATGACCCCCTGCCGGCCGAAAGCCGCCTGGTTGGCCGCCCCGTCGAGGTGCACTCCCAGGTACTCCATCCCCGACAGGATCAACTCGCGCTCGCGCACCCCCCGCTCGCCGATGCCGGCAGTGAAGACGATCAGGTCGACGCCGTTCATAACCGCGGCGTAGGCGCCGATGTACTTCTTGATGCGGTAGGCGAAAATCTCCAGGGCCAGCTCCGCCTGGCGGTTGCCCTGTTTGATCTGCTGCTCGATGTCGCGCATGTCGGAACTCACCTCGGAGAGGCCCAGAATGCCGCTTTGGCGGTTGAGCATCGCGTCGACCTCGGCATCCGAAAGCCCCTCCTGGCGCTGCAGGAACAGGACGATGGCCGGGTCCAGGTCGCCGCAGCGGGTGCCCATGCAGACTCCCTCCAGCGGGGAGAAGCCCATCGAGGTATCGATCGAGCGTCCGCCATCGATGGCGGTGATCGATGAACCGTTGCCCAGGTGGCAGGTGATGATCTTGAGCGAGGTCAGCTCCCGGCCGAGCAGGCGGGCCCCCTCGTTGGCCACGGAGGGGGGGGAGGTGCCGTGAAAG
>CAZTNO010000071.1:9348-11298 GCA_964614865.1 uncultured Clostridia bacterium | reverse complement strand
CCATTTTATATATCAGATCTTCCCCCCTGTCAAGCAACCGGGCTCCTTGCACCCTCGAGGTGCCACTGGTATAATCGCCCCGGGCTCCGTAGCATCAACGGCCGCCCGAGGGAGATATGATCCGCACCGTCCTGCTGGCCATCCTGTTCCTCTCCGTGATCCTGCCCGTTCCCGCAGGACCGGTCCGGGCCGTCATCACCCCCCCCGGATTGCCCCAGGACAGCCCCCTCGGAGGCGACCCCGCGGGAAGCGGCGAAGAGGACGACCTGGCTTACTCTTACGAGCAGGAGATCATTTCACGCCGGGTGTTCCAGAAAAGGCTCCCCCCCCTCTCCTCCCGGGAGCGGGTGATCTGGTCGTTCCGGGTGGCCGCAAAGAGCCCGTTTCTATGATCCGCCGATTCTTCTGGCACCTGGTCTTCGCCCTCTTCATCCTGGCCGGCCTGACCAACATCTTCCAGAAGCTTCGCTGGAGCAACCCCACCGACCGGATCCTCTGGCAGCCCTCGGGGACCGGCCTGGTCTGCCGCGAGTCGCCGCCCCAGAGCCCAATCCAACCGGGCGACATCCTCCTCAGCGTCAACAACTACCTGATCGCCACCCCCGTGGATCTGGCCCGGGTGCTGGAGGGAAAGAAGTACGCCCGCTACGAGGTCGAGCGCGAAGGGGTCATCCGCAACGTGGGCATCGACATCGCCCGGGCCTTCACCCCCTTTCCCTACTTCATCCAGGTCTTCGCCGGCCTCCTCTTCCTGATGCTCACCCTGGGCGTGCTCAACATCAACCTCAAGCAGCGGATTTTCGTCTACCCGCCGGTGCTGTTCTACCTGCTCACCCTGAGTTTCGCCGGATTCCTGATCTTCTCCCCCACCGGAGAGTACCGCCTGACCGATTTCGTCTTCCTGATCCTGGACCGCATCTCGTTTCTGATGTTCCCCCCGCTCCTCCTCCACTACTCGTTCCAGTTTCCGGTGCCCCTGCTGGCCAAAGCGGGACCACGCAGGCGCGCCCTGATCTCCCTGCTCTACCTCTCGCCCGTTTCGCTGTTGATCATCGAGATCCTGCGCACCTTGCGGGCGGCCTTCCAACCCGATCCGGCCGCGCTGACGTCGGTGATCGAACGTTTTCGCCTGCTGGAGCTCAAACACTTCGCCCTGTTCGCCCTGCTCGCCCTGATCTCGTTTACCGCCACCGGCATCCGCCTGATCTGGCGAAAAAAGCAGAAAAAGTACATCCTCCCCTACGCCGGCCTGCTTTCCAGCATCGTCGCCGTGCTGGCACTGACCGTCATCCCCCCGCTCCGCGGCAACCCCTCCGGGCTCGGGTCGACCCTCGGCCTCATCCCGCTGGCGTTCATGCCCCTGGGACTGGTCTACCTGCTGGCCCATCGCCGCTTCACCGACATCGAAAACACCATCCGCACCACCCTGTCGATTTCGTCGGTGTTCGTCTTCATCTTCGGCATCTACCTGTTCCTGGGTCTCAACATCGAGCAGAACAAGCTGATCGGCATCTTCTGGTCGGTGGCCGCCATCCTCACCGCCGGCCTTCTCTTCAAGCCCCTGGAAACGACCATCCAGCGCTACTTCGAGCGCATCTTCTACCGCGAAACCTTCCATTTCAAGCGCAAGCTCAAGGAACTCGAAAAATCGATCAGCACCCAGCGGGATTTGCGTTCGCTGGCCCAGGATTTTCTCGGCATCATCCAGCGCGGCTTCCAACTCCGCGAATGCGCGCTGTGGATCCGCGAAGGCGAAGGGCTCTTCGTGGAATTGCCCGCCGGCACCCTGCGCCCCCTCTCTGCGCCGCTGATCTCCGAGCTGTCCAGAGGCGAACACCTGGTCTTCTTGTCGGGCCAGGAAATGGCCGCCAAGTTTCCCGCGGACGGCGAAATCGCCGCCGAGGGGCGGTTCTTCCAATTCCTCCCCCTGAGCATCGGCGAGCGGTTGAT
>CAZTNO010000071.1:5610-9338 GCA_964614865.1 uncultured Clostridia bacterium | reverse complement strand
CGCCCGCTTCCGGGAAAGCAACTGCTCAGCGCGGGCGAGCGGTTGATCGGGACCGTGGCCATCGGCCGCAAACAGGACCACACCTACCTGTCGGTGGAGGACTGGGAGCTGATATCGAGCATCGCCGCCCCGCTGGCCCTGGCGGTGGAAAACGCCTTCCTCTACCACCGTCTGGAAACCCAGCTCCACGAGATCAACCTGCTCAAAGAGTTCAACGAGAACGTGATCGAGAACATCAACCTGGGCATCGTGGTCATCGCCCAGGACGGCCGCATTGGCACCTGGAATTCCTTCATGGAGCGGCGCTTCGCCCTGGGCCGCAGCGAGGCGCTGGGCCGCTCGTTTGCCGAAGTGCTCGGCGACGAACTGGCAGGGGTGGTCGCCGGCGCCCAGCCCCCGGCAGCAGACCTCTTGCGCAACCGGCGGATCCCGGTAGGCGAAGAGGAATTCGTCGCCGACATCTACCTCTCTGACCTGCGCGGGGCAGGGGGAGCCGCAGCGGGACGGATCGCGGTGTTCGAGGACGTCACCGAGAAAACGGTGATCCAGAAGCAGCTCATCACTTCGGAGAAGATGGCTTCGGTGGGTTTGCTTTCGGCCAGCATCGCCCACGAAATCAACACCCCGCTGACCGGCATCTCCTCGTACTGCCAGTTCCTGCTGGCCAACCCCTGCGACCCCGAGAGCCCCGACTGGCTGAGCAAAATCCAGGACCAGGTGCAGCGGGCCAACCGCATCGTCCGCACCCTGCTCGACTTTTCCAGGCAGAAGGGGGATCACCCCGTCCTGACCACCCTGGCCAAGGTCGCCGAAGACAGCATCGCCCTGACCCGCCACGAACTCAAGAAAAAAAACGTCACCCTCTCCACCCGCTTCGATGAAATGCGGCCGATCCCCGGCTTCCCGACCCGCCTGCAGCAACTCTTCATCAACCTGATCATCAACGCCGTCGATGCCGTGGAGGACAACGGCACCATCTCGATCCAGCTCGGAGAGAGCGACAACGCAGCCAGGATCCGCATCAAGGACAACGGCCGGGGGATCCCCGATCGCGAACTCGACCGCATCTTCGACCCCTTCTTCACCACCAAGGACGTGGGCAAGGGAACCGGGCTGGGTTTGGCGATCGCCTACAACGTGGTCAAAGAGCACGGCGGGCAGATCACCCCCCATTCCAAGGTCGGCAAGGGGACCACCTTCCTGATCGACCTCCCCTTCGATTCTCCCCTGAGGAGCCTGATGACATGAAGACCACCATCCATCTGGTGGATGACGAGCAGATCATCCACGACATCTTTCGCCGCATCTTCCGCGAACCCGAATTCGAGCTCATCATCTCGGAAAACAAGGCCCAGGCGAAAAGCAACCACCATCCCGACATCGACGTGGTGATTATGGACCTGATGATCCCCGGCACTTCGGGGCTCGAAGTCTTCCGCGAGTTGAAAAAAGACGATCCGGCCATCCAGGGGATCTTTCTGACCGCCTTTGGTACCATCGAGACGGCCATCGAGGCGATCAAGATGGGGGCCGCCGACTATCTGACCAAACCCTTCAACAACCTGGAAATCCGCCACCGCATCGAGCGGCTCGCCCGCGAAAAACGGTTGGGCAAGGAGAACATCCAGCTGCGGCGGGCCCTGGGCGAGCGGTTTTCGTTCGACCGCATCATCGGCCAATCCGCCGTGCTCAGGAAAGTGCTCTCCATCATCGAGAGCGTGGCCGACAGCAACTCCACCCTGCTGATCACCGGAGAGAGCGGCACCGGCAAAGAGCTGGTGGCCAAAGCCATCTACCAGAACTCCAACCGCCGCAACGCCCCCTACTTCGCCTTCAACTCCAGCAACATCCCGCAGACCCTCTTCGAGAGCCTGCTGTTCGGCTACAAGAAGGGAGCCTACACCGGGGCCGACACCGACAAGAAGGGGATTTTCGAGGAGGCCGACGGGGGCATCCTGTTCTTCGACGAGATCGCCAACCTGACCCCAGAAACCCAGGCCAAAATCCTGCGGGTGATCCAGGAAAAGGAGATCCAGCCGCTCGGCTCCAACCGCACCATGAAGGTGGACGTGCGCATCCTGGCGGCCACCAACGTCGACCTGCGGCAGAAGGTCGAGGAGGGCGCCTTCCGCGAAGACCTCTTCTATCGCCTCAACATCATCAACCTCCATCTCCCCCCGTTGCGCGACCGCAAAGAGGACATCCCCCTGCTCCTCGACCACTTCCTGAAGAAGTTTGCCGCCGAAAACCACAAGACGATCACCGGTGTCACCCCCGACTACATCGACCGGCTGATGCACTACGATTGGCCGGGCAACGTGCGCGAGCTGGAAAACGCCGTGTTGCGCTCGGTACTGCTCTGTGCCGGCGACTCGCTCACCCTGTCCGGCCTCCCCCCCGAAGTGTCCGACCCAAAACCGTCGCTGCGATCGGGCGAAGGGAGTTTCCACGACCAGGTCGAGCAATTCAAACGCCGCCTGATCCGGGCGGCCCTCGACCAGCACGACGGAGTGCAGAGCCGGGCCGCTGCCGCCCTCGGCTTGAAGGCGTCCACCTTGTCCGAACTCATGAAACGACTGGAGATCCGCAAATGAACGAACCCCAAATTCCCGAACTCCTGACCTTGCAGAAACTGCTTCAACAGATCGGCACCGGCAGCCGCCGGCTCCTTCGCCAGGCGATCGCCGAAGGCCGCGTGGAGGTCAACGGCGAGGTGGTGCGCGACCCCGGGCTGCCCGTCACCCCGGGACGCGACCAGGTGACCCTCGACGGCCGCACGTTGAACGCCGCCCTGCAAAAGACCAGCTACTTCGCCTTCCACAAACCCGACGGCGTGGTGTCGACCCTGGCCGATCCCCAGGGCCGTCCGACCATCAGCCACTACCTGAAGGGGATCGAGGAAAGGGTCTACCCGGTGGGCCGGCTCGATTTCCACTCCGAGGGGCTGATCCTGTTGACCAACGACGGCGACTTCGCCAACCTGGTCCTCTCCCCCAAGAACCGCATCCCCAAGGTCTACGAGCTCAAGATCAAAGGAGAACTGTCGCCGGCGGAAAAGACCCGGTTCTCCCACGGCGTGATCCTCGACGGCCAGCGCCTGCAGCCCTTCCAGATCCGCGAGTTGCGCCGCACCGCCGGTGGGCACAGCTGGATTTTGGTGACCATCCACGAAGGGAAAAAGCACATCCTGCGCCGGGCGTTCCTGTACGCCGGCCACCCGGTGGAACGCTTGAAGCGGGTGGCGGTGGGTTCGATCCGCCTGGGGACCATCCCTTCCGGCCACTGGCGCGAACTCACCCGCCAGGAGGTAAGCGAGTTCCGCAAAACCTATCCCGAGCAGGAAGCCCGCCCCCCCCTGCCGGTCCGCCGGCGGGCACCTGTGGGCAAACCGGTGGCCGCAGCGCCTTTCAAGAGGCGAGAGGGTGAAGAAAAAGCGCCGGCAGCCAAACCCGACCGCAAGAGACCCGCGGGGGCCCCGCCTTTTGCCAGGAAGACGGGAAGCAAAAGACCCCAGGGAGCCAAAGCCGCGGCGAAACGGGCAGGCGGCGGCAAGCCCCCTGCGTCAGGGTTCGCCGCAAAGAGGTCCGCAGGGGACAAGCCCTTCGCGAAGCAGACGGGAAGCACGAGACCCCAGGGAGCCAAAGCCGCCGCGAAACGGGCCGGCGGGGGGGAGCCGGCCGGGCGGAGCGGATGCGCTCGATCAGGCCCGTGCCGCCCGGCCAGGCGGG
>CAZTNO010000071.1:0-5600 GCA_964614865.1 uncultured Clostridia bacterium | reverse complement strand
CGCCGCAACGAGGTCCGCAGGGGACAAGCCCTTCGTCAGGAAGGGGGGGAAAAGCAAACCAACTGCGAAAAAACCCACCGGCAAGTCCGCCCCGCTGGCCAGGACGCCGGCCAGACCGGCCGGGCCCAGGCAGCGGAAGTAGCGCTTCCGCCGGGAAGCTTTTCGGCACCGCCTCCCCGGAGGTCGCGAAATCAGCCGATGGTCAGGCGGTTCTTGCCGGCTCGCTTGCTCTCGTACATCAGGCGATCGACCCGGTCGAGGATCGTTGCCGGCGTATCGCCTGCCTGCGACAGCGTCCCCCCCAGGGAAAGGGTGGTCTGCACGGGACGCTCTTCTTCCCAGAACAGCGCATCGGCAACCAGATGGCGGATTTTCTGGCCGATCCGCTCCAGTTTGGGCAGGTCGATGTTGGCCAGCAGCAGCACGAACTCCTCGCCCCCCCAACGCCCCACCGAATCGAACGAGCGCACGTTGTCCAGCAAGGTGCCGGCCACCAGCTTCAACACCCGGTCGCCGGTGGCGTGGGAGAAGGTGTCGTTGATCCGCTTGAAGTCGTCGATGTCGGCGAACAGGACGCCGAAAGGCCAGTGGTAGCGGTGGAACTGGTCCAGCAGCGTCTCCACCGTCGACTCCAGAAAGCGCCGGTTGGCCACCCCGGTGAGGGGATCGAGCAAGGCCAGCCGCTCGAGGTCGGCGATCTTCTCGACCAGGTTCTGCCGCTCCACCGCCTCGGTGAAGACCTCGATGCCGCCGGTCACCCGGCCGTCGCCGTCCACGATCGGCAGGGTGCGCACCTGGACCGACACGCGGTGGCCGTTGCGGTGGTGCAACGCCACCACCGTTTCCGCGGCGCACCGGGTCTCCATGGACTTCGACAACGGGCAGCTGCCACGGCAGAGGTTGTTACCGGCGCCATCGACGTGGATCAGGATGTTGTCGGCGCAGCTACGACCGAGCACTTCGGCCGCAGAGTACCCGCTGATGCGTTCGGCGGAACGGTTCCAGAAGGTGATGCGGCGGTTCAGGTCGGTGAAGTAGACTCCGTCCTGGACCGCGGCGAACAGGTCACAAAACAACTGCTCGTTGCATACGCCACGGGGAAAGGGGGTCGGGTTTTCCATGCCCCGATTATACCGGTTCGGGGTCGAAAAACAACCCGGGCCCCCTGGAGAAACGGGCCCGCAGATTGACCGGCAGAGGGCGGGTATGGTAGAGTGACCCCTCATGCCCGACATCCTGTTGATCATCATCCAGTTCGCCATCGTGCTGTTCGCCCTGTCGGTGCACGAGTCGGCCCACGCCTGGACCGCCAACCGCCTGGGCGACCCGACCGCCCGTCTGCAAGGTCGGATTTCGTTGAATCCCATCGCCCACATCGACCCCATCGGCACCATCGTGTTCCCCCTGATGCTCGCCCTGCTCAAGGCCCCGGTGTTCGGCTGGGCCAAGCCGGTGATGGTCGATCCCCGCCACTTCCGCAAGCCCCGTCGAGACAACATGCTGGTCGCCGCAGCGGGACCGGTCAGCAACCTGCTGGTCGCCGCCATCGGCATCCTGCTGTTCCGCCTGGCCATGGGCTGGTTGATCTACAACCCGGTGCCGACCCGCTTCCTGCTGACGGTGGTGATCATCAACGTCTACCTGGCCATCTTCAACCTGATCCCCATCCCCCCCCTCGACGGCTCCGGGGTGCTCGAAGGACTGTTGCCCGCTCGCTGGCTGCGCTCGTATTGGGAACTCCGGCCCTACGGCTTCATCATCCTGATCGTCCTCCTCTACCTGAACGTGATCGACTGGATCGCCCGACCGATCCTCGGGCTGGTCTTCACCCTGATCGGAGTCTGACATGAGCAGAAAAGTCGTCATGAGCGGCATGCGCCCCACCGGCCCCCTGCACCTCGGCCACTGGGAGGGGGCGCTCAAGAACTGGCTGGAGCTCCAGGACACCTACCGCTGCTACTTTTCGATCGTTGACTGGCACGCCCTGACCTCGGAGTACCAGAACCCCGCTTCGGTCCCCGAACACGTGCGGGAGATCCTGCTCGACTGGCTGTCGGTGGGCATCGACCCGAAGACCAGCGTCATCTACAAGCAGTCGGAGATCCGCGAGATCGCCGAACTCTTCCTGCTGTTCGCCATGTTCACCCCGCTCGGCTGGCTGGAGCGGGTGCCCACCTTCAAAGACCAGCAACTGCAGCTCAAGGACCGCGACCTCAACACCTTCGGCTTCCTGGGTTACCCGTTGCTGCAGACCGTCGACATCTCGATCATGCGAGCCCACATCGTGCCGGTGGGCGAAGATCAGGTCTACCACATCGAACTCGGCCGCGAGATCGTGCGCCGCTTCAACGCCTTCTACGGCGAGGTCTTCCCCGAACCCATGCAGTTTTTGACCCCGATCCCCCGCCTGCTGGGCACCGACGGCCGCAAGATGAGCAAGAGCTACCACAACGCCGTCTACCTCAACGACCCCCCCGAGGTGGTGGAGCGCAAGATCAAGCCGATGATGACCGACATCCGCCGCCAGAAACGCACCGATCCCGGTATTCCCACCGACTGCCCGGTGTTCCCCATGCACAGGGCGTTTTCTGCAACAGACCAGATCGCCGAGGTAGATCTCGGCTGCCGCTCGGCCGGGATCGGCTGTATCGACTGCAAGAAGATCGTGATTGCCAACATCAACCGCTTCCTGGCCCCGTTTCGCGAGCGTCGCCACGAGTTGGAGAAAGAGGATCTGGACGCGATCCTGGCCGCGGGCAACCAGCAGGCCCGCGAGGCTGCACAGGCGACCATGGCCGAGGTGCGCCGGCAGATCTGGCAGTAACCTTTCCATGGAAGTCGAAAGCTATCGCATCGCCACCGACTTCTTCGAGGGGCCCCTCGACCTGCTTTTGCACCTGATCCGCAAGAACCGTTTCAACATCCTCGACGTGCGCCTCTCCGACATCACCTCCGAATACCTGGCCCAGCTGGAGCGGATGGAGGGGATCGACCCTTCCCGCGAGAGCGATTTTTTGATCACTGCGGCCACCCTGATCGCCATCAAGGCCCGCACCCTCCTTCCCCGCACCGAGCTGCCGGGTGAGGAATCGCCCGAAAAGCAACTGCTCCATCGGCTGATCGAGCGCGACCAGTTGCAGAAGATCTCGCGCATGCTGCAGGAAATGGAAGAGGTCGAGATCACCCTGTGGCGACGCGAGGTGATCGAAGAGAACTTCGCCAGCCGCGAATTTGCCATTGCCGAGGTTTCGGCCTTCCAACTCTCCGAACTGTTCTTCTCGCTGGTGCGGCGCAAGGAAAAAGACGAGTTCACCACCGTGGTCGCCAAATCCTACTCGATCGAGGAAAAGCGGCGCGAGATCCTGGGGTTGCTGGAAAAGGAAGGCTTCCTGGAATTCTCGGCCTGGATCTGGACGCTGAACACCCTCGAGGAGGTGGTGGTGAGTTTTTTCACCCTGCTGGAACTGGTCAAGCGTCACCAGGTGGTGGCGGTGCAAAAAGAGCTGTTCGGCCGCATATCACTCTGGCCCCAGGCCGCAGTCGCCCACTGAGGTTATATCGTGAGCCTCCCCGAAACCGTCGAACAAAAGGCCGCCTTCGTCGAGGCAGTGCTCTTTGTCGCCAAAGAGCCGGTCGATCCGCAGCGGTTGATGGCCTACCTGCGGTGCGCCGATGCCGGCGAGTTCGAGCGCATCCTCTCGCGGCTGCAAGAATCGGCGGCAGGGTCGCCGCGGGCCACCGTTCTGAAGCGGGCCGCGGGGGGGCTCTCGCTGGTCACCGCCCCGGATTGGCACGACCAGCTCAAAGACTTCTTCTCGATCCGCACCACTTCCCGCCTGACCCTGGCCTCGCTGGAGACCCTGGCGATCGTGGCCTACCGGCAGCCGGTCACCCTGGCCGAGATTTCCGACCTGCGCGGGGTCAACTCGGCGGGGCCGGTGAAGAACCTGTTGCAAAAGAAACTGATCCGGCTGGCGGGACGCAAGAAAGTCCCCGGCTTGCCCGCCCTCTACAGCACTACCCGCGAATTCCTGCTCGCCTTCGGGCTCAGCGACCTCGACGAGCTGCCCTCGCTCGAGGAACTCACCGAACTCTTCGAAGAAAAAGAACAGCCTTCGCTGTTCCGCCAGGAGTAACCCATGACCCCCCAGACCCACCCCTACGTGCAAGAGCTCACCCCCTACCGCGCAGGACGTCCGGTAGAGGAGATCCAGCGCCAGTTCGGCCTTACCCGGGTCGTCAAGCTGGCCTCCAACGAAAACCCCCGAACTCTGCCCGAACCGGTACGGGCGGCCATTGCCGACGAGATGGGCAACCTCCACCTCTACCCCGATTCCGACAACTTCTACCTGCGCGAAAAGATCGCCGCCAGCCTCGGGGTGGCCCCGGGCAACGTCATCGCCGGTGCCGGTTCGGTGGAGTTGATCCGCATGATCGTGGCCACCTTCGTTTGTCCCGGCCAGGAAGTGCTGACATCGGAAAAGACCTTTTCATTCTACCGGGTCGCCACCACCGAGCGGCTGGGCAAGAAAGCCTACGTCGAAGCGCCGATGGACCAGAACCTGCGCTTTGACCTGGAGGCCATCCGCAGGGCCGTCACCGACCGCACCAAGGTGATCTTCCTGACCAATCCCAACAACCCCACCGGCACCCTGCTCGGACGCAAGGCGGTCTACGACTTCATCCGCCAGATCCCCGACGACCGCATCGTGGTCCTCGACAACGCCTATCAGGAGTACGTCGAGCGGGCGGATGACTACCCCGACGGCATTGCCGAGGCGCTATCCCGCCCCAACGTGATCGTGCTGCGCACCTTCTCCAAGATCTATGGCCTTGCGGGGCTGCGGGTCGGCTACGCCATCGCCGCCGCCGAAACCATCGCCCAGCTGGGACGGTTGAAGGCCCCCTTCAACCTGACCCGGGTAGGCCAACGGGCCGCCATGGCCGCCCTCGACTGCGCCGAGTACTGCTCCGAATCGGCCCGCTTGAACCGCCTGGGGAGAAAACACCTGGCCGGGCGGATGGAAGCCCTGGGCTTGCGGGTGATCCCCTCGGAGACCAACTTCCTGCTGGTCTTTCCCCCGTTTTCAGCCAGCGCTCTCTGCGATGCCCTCCTCCGCGAGGGGGTGATCGTACGGCCGATGGACAGTTTCGGCATCCCCGAAGCCTTTCGCGTCACCGTCGGCCTGCCCGAAGAAAACGAATTCTTCCTGGAGAAACTCGAACGGGTCCTGCCCACGCTACGGAACTGACCCGCAGCAGAATCCATCTTCCTGGAAGAGACGGGTCGAAAAACCAAAGCGGGCCAAGGATCGTAGCAGATCCATGATGAACTCCCGACCAATGCCCCTCTTCCGGCTGCCGTTTTGCCTGTTCGTCCTGCTGGTGGCCGCAGCCTGCGCCCCCGCCTTGCCCCGACCCCAGGGCCTCCCCGGCGCCCCGCAGGCCCAGGCGATCGCCCCCCGCCCCGCCACCCCCCTCCTTCCCCAGGAGGGCCAACCCTACACTCTGGCCCAGGCCGCCGAACTGGCCCTGGCAAACCACCCGGCCACCCGCGCCGCCTGGTTGGATGCCCGGGCGGCCGCCGCCCGCTACGGGTC
>CAZTNO010000070.1:0-11341 GCA_964614865.1 uncultured Clostridia bacterium | reverse complement strand
ACCTGGCCTTCGTCGCCTCGCTGCTCGACGAGCAAGGCATCCCCGAAACGGCCGCAGGCCGGCTGAAGATCGCCCGGCGCATCTATCGCGATGCGGTGAGACGGGGCATCCCCGGTGAAGCGGTGGTGTTCGACCCGCTGGTCCCCGCGGCGGCCGCGGGCGGCCCCGGCCCCGCCGTCACCCTCGACACCCTGGCCCTGCTGAAAAAGCACTTCCCCGCCAACCTGACCGTGATCGGCCTCTCCAACGTCTCGTTCGGCCTGCCGGCCCGCGACGTGTGCAACGCTACCTTCCTGGCCATGGCCCGCAGCCGGGGGCTCGACCTGGTGATCGCCAACCCCCTCGATGTCCGACTGGCCAAAACCATCGCCGCCCTCGATTTTTTCGTCACCCCGGGCCTGGAGCCGCTGAACCGCCTGCAGCACCCGGAAGCTCCGGACGCCTTGCCCGCCAAACCCGAAGCGGCCCTGCCCTCGTTCCGCGACGCGATCCTGGCGGGCGATCGGGCGGGGGCCGCCGCCTTTGCCCGGGAGCGGCTCGGGCAGATCCCGGCCGACGAGTTCGTCACCGCCGAGATCGTGCCCTCCATGGAAGAGGCCGGGCGGCGCTACCAGGCGGGGACGTTTTTTCTCCCCCACCTGGTGGCCGCGGCAGCGGCGGTGCAGGCCGTGCTGCCCCTGGTGCGGGAAAAACGCCCGGCGGGCAGCGGCTCGCGGGGCACCGTGCTGCTGGCCACCGTGAAAGGCGACGTGCACGACATCGGCAAAAACCTGGTCGGCGGCCTGCTCGAGAGTTTCGACTTCACCGTGATCGACCTGGGCAAAGACGTCTCCCCCAGCGAAATCGTGCGGGCGGTGAAACAGCACCGGCCGCTGGCATTGGGGCTCAGTTCGCTGATGACCACCACCCTGCCGGCCCTCGAGGAGACTGTCGGGCGATTGCGCCAAGACCCGCAAACCGCCGAAACCCGCGTGTTCGCCGGTGGCGCCGCGGTCACCCGCCCGTTCGCCGAGGGAGCCGGCCTGACCTATGCCCGCGATGGCCTGGAGATGGTGTCCAGGCTCAAGACCATCTGACCGAAAGCATACGCGGCGGGGGCGACCTCTCTCTCTCCCGGTTTTTGTTCGTGATATGATGACACAAATTTCGGCGCACCGATTTTGTCTGGAGGAAAACACCATGAAGAGAACCATCCTGCTGGCCCTGGGAATGATCGCAATTGCCGCGGCGCTGTGCGGAGCGGGCAAGAAGCCGTTTACCATCGACGACCTCTACCGGCTGAAAGACGTTTCGGGGGTCGCCCTCTCCCCGGACGGCAACCGGCTGGTCTTTGCGGTGACCTCGAGCGATCTCGGCAAAGGGGAACAGAACGCCGACCTCTACGAATTCGACCTGCGCACCAGGAAGCAAAGGCAGCTAACCACCGGCAAGAAAACCGAAAAATCGGCGTTCTGGGCCCCGGACGGCAAGACCCTCTACTTTGTTTCCGATCGGGACGGCTCGCCCCAGCTATTCCGCATGCCGATCGATGGAGGCGAAGCCCGAAAAATCACCGATTTCGCCCCGGGCATCTCGAGCCCGTTTGCAGTTTCCGGCGGCAAGACGGTGGTATTTTCCGCTTCGGTGTACCCCGAGTGCGGCGCCGACGGAGCCTGCCACCAGAAGGTGGCCGACCGGCTCGCAAGCGGCCCCGTACAGGCCCATCTCGCCGATTCGCTGCTCTACCGCCACTGGGACGGCTACCGGGAATTCCAGTACAGCCACCTGATGGTCTGCGATCTGGAAAGCGGCAAGATCACCGCCTTGACTTCGGGAAAAACCGACTACCCCGCCTTCAACCACGGCGACGGGCGAGGCTTTGTCCTCTCCCCCGACGGCCAGGAGATCTGCGTGGTGGCCAACCACGACCCCCATCCCGAAACCTCGACCAACAGCGATCTGTTCGTGCTTTCCAGCGACGGCCGGCAGGGTCCGGTCAACATCACCGGACCGAACCGGGCCTTCGACGGAGATCCGCTGTACTCTCCCGATGGCCGCTGGATCGCCTACCGCACTCAGACCGTCCCGGGCTACGAATCGGACCGGTTCCGTTTGGCGTTGTACGACCGGGTCAAGAAAACCACCCGCATGTTGACCCAGGAGATCGACAACTGGGTGGAAAAGCAGCAGTGGACCCGGGATTCGCGGGCGCTCCTGTTTTTGGCCCAGGAAAAGGGGTGTACCCCGCTCTACCGCGTGGACATCGCCTCGGGAAAGATCGAGAAGGTGCTGGAGGCAGGGTCCATCCGCGAGTACGTCCTCGCCGCCGACAACCGCGGCATCCACTTCGTGCGCTCGTCGGTCGGCCAGCCGGTGGAGCTTTGGTCCCAGCGGTTTGGCGACCCCGCCCCCCGGCAGCTGACCTTTTTCAACCAGCCGGTGGCAGAGGATACCGACCTGCGCCCCGCCGAAGAGATGTGGGTGACGGGGGCGGACGGCCGGCAGATCCACCTGTTCGTGGTCAAGCCGCACGGTTTTTTGGCCGGTGAGAAATACCCGCTGATCCTGAATGTCCACGGCGGCCCGCAGATGATGTGGTCGGACTCTTTCCGCGGCGACTGGCAGGTGTATCCGGGCGCCGGCTACGTGGTGGCTTTTGCAAACCCGCACGGTTCGACCGGCTACGGCCAGGACTTCACCGCGGCCATCTCCGGGGACTGGAACGGCAAGGTGATCGAGGACATCGAACGAATCGCCGACCACCTCGCCCGCCTCCCCTACGTCGACGCCGAGCGGATGGGGGCGATGGGCTGGTCGTGGGGCGGCTATGCGATGATGTGGCTCGAAGGGGGGAATTCCCGTTTCAAGGCCCTGGCCGCCATGATGGGGGTCTACGCCCTGCGCTCGATGCACGGCGCCACCGAGGAGCTCTGGTTCCCGCAGTGGGACCTGAAGGGGACCCCGTGGAGCAACGCCTCTGGCTACGAGCGGATGAATCCGTCCTCGCGGGTGGCCGATTTCAAGACCCCCTGCCTGGTCATCACCGGCGAAAAAGACTACCGAGTCCCCTACACCCAGAGCTTGCATTTCTTCACCGACCTGCAGCAGATGGGGGTCCCCTCGCGCCTGATCGTTTTCAAGAACGACGGTCACTGGCCCGACCATCTCAAGTCGATGCCGCTGTACTACAACGCCCACCTGGAGTGGTTCCACACCTACCTGGGCGGCAAAGCGGCGCCCTACAGCAACGAGAGTCTGATCCGCAACCAGGCCTTTGAGGGGACCCAGGAGCCTCCCGCGGCGAAGTAACAGTCTCTTCAGGGAGTTCCGACGGCGATGGGCAGCCCGCCCGCGTTGAGGAAGGCCCCCGCCCGGCTCTTCATGAACGGCTGGCCGTCGCCATAGTGGTCGTTCCGGTGGCTCGACTGGTACCGTTCCCCGGCACCGAACAGCAGGCAGACGACCCCGGCATCGGCGAATTTTCGGCGATGGGCGTTCCCGTCCAGGAAGAAATACTCGGGGCGGTTGTCCTTGTACCCGTAGCGCGGCGTCTGCCCGTCGTTGTCGACGTTCAGGTGGTTGGCGTTGCCGAGGGGGATCTGCCAGAGCACCCAGCGTTTCCGGGACTTGACGTTCCACAGCCGAAGCCATTCGGCATAGCGGTTGAAGCTTCGGGTGTCGAGCGGTGCGTTGTCGGAGGCATCCCACCAGCGGGCTTGCCCCTGTCCCTGGCGGACCTCGTAGTACCCCGAATCTCGATCGAGGGGGTCTCCCACCAGCAAGTCGTAGGTCTCACCGGTCACGTTGGCCGCCAACCCCAGTCGGGACAGAAAGGCGTAGGCCTTGTCGACCTCGGGTTGTAGCGGCACGCTGGTCTGGTAGTAAGCGAGGTCGTTGCCGGTGGCCCAGGCCGAGACATGTATGCCCAGAATCACGTTGCTCGCTTGGGCCGCCTGGCGCAGGCGCAGGAACGCCAAACCCCAGCCGGCGGCAGTATTCGGCAACCCTTGCAACTCGGGAATGCCGGTCGCAGCCACGGCGGAATAGGCGTTTGGGTTGTCTCCCGTCTGCACTTCCATGTAGGCAAAGCCATCCCCCTCCATCAACACCAGTACCGGCTTGCCGTAGTCTTTGCAGCGTTCCATCAAGGTCTTGAAATCGTTGAAGTAGGTGGTCATGACCGAAGCGTTGCCTGTCGTGGCGTAAAAAGCGCCCTCGTCGTACCCCGAATAGCCGTTCATGCAATAGTACTGCACCACCGGCAGGAAACCCTGGGCATCGCACTCGTTCAGAAAACGCAGGCCCCACTGCCCACTGTTGGTCGTATCCCAGCCCCAGTTGTTCTTCCAACCATAGACAAAATAGTGGTAGCGCATATCCCAGGCAACGCCGCTGTCGGCCATCCAGGATTCGCCGGGATCTTCGGTCAGGCCGACGGTCAGGCGTGCGGGCATGCCGGTGGGGACGATCCCGTAGGCGCTGCTACCGGCAAGGAAAGGGCCGGTGGCGGTCACCCGCACCTTGAAGCCTGTCCCCTGGTAGAACACGCCGCTTTCCAATCGGCCGACCGTCCAGGGGAAGCTGGCAGGTGAAGCGGGGATGCCCGTGGCGATCGGCCCCACCAGCACATCGTCTTGCAATAACTCGATAGAGACGTTACCGGTGTAGTCCCCGGCGGACCAGGTGATCGGGCGCAGTTCGCCCCTCAGCCACCCCTCTCCGCCGTTGGGGCTGACGACCTGGATGACGGGCTGGGCAGACGACTCGAGTGGCTGGGACTTCGCGGCCAGGAGCGGGGACGCTCCTCCCCAGCCCGAACAGATGACAACAACCAACGCCAGAAAAAAAGCCGGTCCATTCAAGCGGTTCAGATGACTCGTTTTATTTCTCGCTTTGGTTTAACCCACTTTTGCCGACCAGCAAGGAACGGTCGAGCATCGCGATGTGGGTGAGCCCCCAGACTTGCCGGTCGATGAAGTAGTCGGCAACCGGGCCCATGCTGAGGCCCGTTTTCAGCGGTTTACCGTCCACCGTTGCCAGGAGCATCATCCGCTTTCCCGCTTCGGTGACGAAGATCTCGCGGCCCGAGAAGATTGCCCGGTAGCCATCGCAGGCGACGAACAGGAACCAGTCCTCCTGGCCGCAGCCCGGGAAATTCGCCACCAACAAGTCCCGCAGTTTGTAGCCGGTGGCGGTGGAGATCCCCTTGAATCCCTGGCCGTGGCCGGTCCGCACCCAGTCGGCGACAACCGTTTCGGCAACTCCCGCGGTGATTAGCGGGGCCAATCGGTCGCCGCGAATGGTGGTGACCCCCGCCGAAACGCACTTCTCCCCTTTTCGGGTCACCGGCAGGGCGGGATGGGCAACCCCCGGGTCGCGGAACTCGATCTGCTGCACATCGTCCAGGTACCGCGAGGTGTCGGGCTCGGCCGGGCAGACCAGCCGGAGCCCCAACAGCGGGCCTTGGTGGAGGTTGTGCGGGTAGGGCCGGTCGAGGTCTTTGCTAGCTGGCACCAGCGGGTCACGGCGGTAAGCAAGGATCACCGGCGAGGAATCGTCGGTCATGGTGAGTTCGCCGTAACTGAAATGGCGCCGCTCCCCGCGTTTCGACACGAAGGTGACCACGATGTCGTGCGGTTTGTCGAACAGGGCGTTTTGCGGTTTCTGGGGCGCCACCCCCTCGAGCAGGTGAAGCACCGAAACGCCCGAGTAGCGGTAGGTCCCCTCGAACTTCCCGGCGGGGGAGACTTCGCGCGTCCGCAGGTAGACGGGGGCCATGGCGTTCAGGGCACGGTGGTCGAAGTGGTAGGTCCGCTTGGTGAGGCCAAAGATTTTCAGCGAGATTCCGCTTCCGACATCGGCCTTGACCGCGAGCGGGGTGGCCCCGGTCACGGCCATGATCCGGATGTAGTTGCGTTCCCGAAACAGGAACAACCCCACCGCCATACCGAGAACCGCCCCGATGGCGACCCCCAGCAACACGTGCTTTTTGTTCAATTCATCCTCCGTGGCCCCGCCGTTCCCGGTTTTGGATGCGCTCGATCAGCGAGGTGGTCGACTTGCCTTCGCGGTAGGGGAAGAGCACCAGCCGTCCGCCGCCTGACTCGACGTGCTCCCGGCCGACCACGTTCCCCGCAGTGTAGTCGCCCCCCTTGACCAGCACGTCGACCCGCGAGATGGACTGGATCAGCTGCAAGGGGGTGTCCTCGGCAAAGGCGATCACGAAGTCGACGCAAGCGAACGCCGAGAGGATCTCCAGGCGCTCGGCGACCGGAAATATCGGCCGGGACGGCCCTTTCAGCCTTCGCACCGAATCGTCGTCGTTGACCCCCACCACCAGGCGGTCGCCCTGCTCCCTGGCGAACTCCAGCAATTCGACGTGGCCCAGGTGGAGCAGGTCGAACACGCCGTTGGTGAAAACGATCCGCTCCCCTCCCGGCAGGCCGGCGATCAGCGAGTTCAGTTCGGCGACCGAGCGGCAAACGCTCATTCGGGCAGCTTGTCCAGGCGGATGGCGGAGGAGAATTCCCACTGGTGGGGCACCCGGGCGATGCCGACGTCGTGGTAGCTGGAAGTCACCTTGAAGGTGTACTGGAAGTGGTGGTAGTCGAACGGGAAGCCGTCGCGTTTGTGCACCGCGATGTTCAGAAAGTAACTGCCGTTGACCAGGCCCAGCGCCGGGATGGTGAAGCGGACGTGCCCCTTGCCGGAAAAAGCCTGCGAGCGGTAGTTTTCCAGCAAGGTATTGGTGCCGTACACCGAGACTCCCTCGCCGTTGAAGATGCCGATGCCGAAGACGAAGTCTTGCTGCTCGTGGCGGGCGGTCACGTCGAACTCGATCGACAGCGGCTCGTCGGCCTGGAAGATGTACTTCTCCTTGCCGCGGCGATCGAACATCTTGACACCCGTGACCTCGATGTCGCGGGAGCCCCAGCGTTTTTCCTGGTTCTCCCCCGCCGCCTTCTCCTCGGCCTGGTGCTGGGCCTGCGACTTGTCCTCGTCTTTCATGCCCACGTACTCCAGGTAGGCATCGACCACCCGCTTGGGGTAGCCGATCATCTCCACCTTGCCGTGCTTGAGCCACAGGGCTTCGTCGCAGATGCGCTCGACGGTCGACAGGTCGTGGGAGACGAAGATGATGGTCTTGCCGTTGCGGCGGAACTCGTTGATCTTGTCGAGGCACTTGGGCACGAACGAGGCGTCGCCGACCGCCAGCACCTCGTCGATCAGCAGGATGTCGGGGTTGACGTTGATGGCGATCGAAAAGCCCAGGCGCATGAACATTCCCGACGAGTAACTCTTCACCGGACTCTCGATGAACTCCTCGAGTTCGGCGAAACGGACGATCTCGTCGTACTTGGCCTGGATCTCTTTCCTGGTCAGCCCCAGGATGATGCCGTTGATGAAGACGTTCTCGCGCCCCGAGATCTCGGGGTGAAAGCCGGCGCCCAGTTCGATCAGCGCCGAAATGCGGCCGTGGGTGTCGATCGAACCGGTGGTGGGTTTGCTGATTCCGGCAAGGATCTTGAGCATGGTGCTCTTGCCCGAGCCGTTCTCGCCGATGATGCCGAAGGTCTTCCCCTTCGGCACCCGGAAGCTGACCCCGCGCAACGCCTCGAAGCGTTCGTCGGCGCGCAGGTCGGAAAACAGGGTCCCGCCGACCAGGGCGCTCTTGATGGTCAGAAACTTGTGGCTCTCGGCCACCTTCTTGTAGTACTTGGTGACGTCCAGGACCTCGACAGCGTTCATGGTCACACCTCCTCGACGAAGGTGTCGCGCAGCCGGTCGAAGATCAGGTAGCCCACCACGAAGCAGACGATACCGACCAGCACCGTCACCCCCAGCCGTCGCCAGTGGGGTAGCGAACCGAAGAAGAGGGCGTAGTGGTACGACTCGATCACGTGGGTCATCGGGTTGAGGGCCAGCACGAACTTCAGCGCCTTGGGCACCGATTCGTAGGTGTAGATGATCGGGGTGGCAAAGAACCACAGGGTGATCAGGTTGGCCAGGATGTCCTTGATGTCCTTGAAGTGCACGGTCAGGGCCGAGATCAAAAAGCAGATGCCCAGGGTGAACAGGAATTGCACCGCGACGCTGACTGGCAGGAAGAGCACCCACCAGGTCAACGGCTTGCCGAACAGCAGGAAGAACAGCAGCAGGATGGGCAACCCGAAGATGAAGTGGATCATGTTGGTGGTGACCACCATGATCGGCAAGACCTCGATCGGGAACTTGATCTTCTTGATCAGCGGTCCGTTGACCATCAGCACGTTGGCCGACTCCAGCAGCGAGGAGGAGAACCAGGTCCAGGGCAGGATGCCGTTGAACAGGAAGATCGAGTAGAAGAGCTTGTGGTCCTCGAAACCGGTCACCCGTGCGCCGCCGACGATCACCCCGAACACCACCGAGTAGACCACCATCAGCAGGAAGGGGTTGAAAAAGCTCCAGAAGAAGCCCAGCACCGTCCCGCGGTAACGGGCCTTGAGTTCACGCGACACGAGGGTGACGAGCAACTGACGGTACTTCAGCAACTCGCGGAGTTTCTGGATCATGGATCGGAACCTGCCAATACGTTCGCCATTTCGGGAGCGTATTCCCCGGGGCGGACGAAGATGATCAAGGGTGGGAGGACGAGGGCATCTCCGGCTTGTCGCCCCAATTCTACCAAAAAACGGTCGCTTTGGCCAGTCGCGAACGGTGCCACTTCGCGCAGCCGCCGGGGAAAGAAACCGTATTCCGGGGCCAGGGCGAGCAATTCCCGCTGCCGCCGCATCGGGTAGATCAGGCACAACGAGCCCTCCCCCGCCACCATGGCGCTCGTGAGGGCCAGCAGTTCGGCCAGGCTGAGGGCCACCTCGAACTTGGCCAGGCGCACCCCGACATCCCTACTGGCCGGCCCCTGCCCCAGCGGGTAGAAGGGGGGGTTGGCAAAGACCAGCGCGCAGCCCGGAAACCTTTCCGCCAGCAGGCGCACGTCCCCCTCCACCACCGTCATCCGGCCCCCCAGGCCATTCGCCGCAGCGTTGCGCCGGGCCATATCGGCCAGAACCGGCTGGATCTCGAGGGCGGTCACGGCCTCGAACTTCCGCTGGAACAAGGCCAGCAGCGAGACGATGCCGCAACCGGTGCCGACCTCCACCACCGGGCCCGCGCTGGCGGGCAGAAAATCGGCCAGGATCGGCGCGTCCACCGCGAAGCGGTACCCCTTTTCCGGCTGGGAAACGACCACCCGGCCGGAAAAGAAGGTCCCCGCGGTTTCCTCCGGTTCAGGAATGGGCGGTCTCCACCGGCGCGGCCAGCAGGCGGCGCAACTGGTCGAGGGCGGTGGTCCCCGCCCGGGCCCGGATCAACTCGCGGGTGCCGCCGAAAAGGACCTGCTGGTGAACCTCCCGAATGCCGTCCCCGAGGTGGAGGAAGACCCGGCCGACGGGCTTGTCGGCAGTACCACCGCCAGGGCCCGCGACCCCGGTGAGGGCCACCCCGATATCGGCCCCGGTCAGCTTGCGCACCCCCGCGGCCATGGCTTTTGCGACCTGCGCCGAAACGGCGCCGTGCTTTTCCAGCAACTCGGCAGGCACCCCGAGCACGTCGCGTTTCACCTCGTCGGCATAGGCGATCACGCCGCCGCGGAAAACCGCCGAAGCTCCGGGCACCGCCGTGAGTTTACCGCCCAGCAGCCCGCCCGTGCAGCTCTCGGCCACCGCCACCGTTTTCCCCTGGGTCCGGAGCTCGGAAACCACCACCTCCTCCAGCGACTCGTCGCCCTGGGTGAAGATGAACCCGGCCATCTCGGCGGCGATCTTGCCAGCCAGTTCGTCGGTGAGTTGCCTGGCCTCGTCCACGTTGTTCTTGGATCTCCCCAGCAGGTGCAGCTCGATCCCCCCGGGAGCGGCGAGGATCGTGGCCTGGGGGTTGCGGTAGCGACGGTAGATCGGGGCCATGCGGGCATCGGCCTCCGACTCGCTGATGCCGGCAAGCTTGAACTTGCGCTGGTAGATGAAGAAACGGGCCTCGGGGGCGATGTACTTGTCGATGGCCGCAGTCAGCATCGGTTCGAGCTCGGCGGGGGGGCCGGGGAGGAGGAACAGCTTGCAGTGGTCGAGGTCGAGAAACTGCCCCGGGGCCGTACCCACCGGGTTGTCCAGCTCCTCGGCGCCGGTCAGGAAAAAGGCCTGGCGCTGGTTGATGTCGGGCATCACGATGCCGCGGCGCCGGAACACCTGGCGGATGCGCTCGGCCGTCTCCTCGCGATAGACCAGTTCGCTGGAGAGGGCGGTGGAGACCGCCTCGCGGGTGAGGTCGTCGTCGGTGGGCCCCAGACCGCCCGAAATCATCACCACCTGGGCCCGTTGGCACGCCTTCTTGACCGCCCAGGCGATGTGGTCGAGGGTGTCGCCGACCACCCACTTCATGTCCATCAGCACCCCCCGCTCGCGCAGCATCCTGGCGGCGAAAACGGAATTGGTGTCGATGCGGTCGAGGTCGAGCATTTCGCTGCCGACGGCGATGAAGATGGCTCTCATGGAGGGCTCCTTTGCCTTAGGGGGAATTGTACCACGGTTGCCGGCCTGTCGGGCGATGGACGGCCCCCTATCCTCCCTTTCCGCTCAGGGACAAGACCCCCGGGTCGCGCACGATGTAGACATCGTAGTCGCCCAGGGGGGCGAACCCCGCCTTGCGATAGAGCTCGATCGCCCGCCGGTTCTCGCGGTGCACCTCGAGTTTGATCTGCAGGCCCGTCTCTTGGGCCACCCGGAGCGACGCCTCGAGTAGCGAATGGGCCAGCCCCCGCCCCTGATTCGCGGGACGGATGGCGAAGTGGTGAAGGTAGAGGCGGCGGGCGTCCGAGGTGAGCCAGGAGGTGCCGAGCAGACTGCCTCCCGGCGCCTCCTCGAGTACCAGCAAGCGGCCGCCCGCGGCCAGGGTGCGCTCGATCACCTCGGCGGTGTCTCCGCGCCCCGGCGTGGCCATACCGGTCTCCCCCCAGATCGCGGCGACCTGGGGGAAGTCGGCGGGCCGGTAATCCCGGACCCGCCAGGTTGCGGTCACTGTCCCGGCAACAGGCCGCGCTTGCGCAGCAGCGGCTCGATCCTGGGCTCGGCGCCGCGGAAGCGGCGGTACAGGGTCATGGCATCGAGGGTGCCGAGCCTGGCCAGCAACTGGCGGAAGGCGGCGGCCGTCTTGCGGTCGTACAATCCCTTTTCGCGGAAGGCCTCGAAAGCGTCGCTGTCGAGCACCCCGGCCCAGATGTATACGTAGTACCCGGTGGCGTAGCCGCCGTTGAAGATGTGGTTGAAGTAGGTCGTGCGGTAGCGGGAGATGACTTCGGGAATCAGGCCGATGGCGGAAAGGGTGTCTGTTT
>CAZTNO010000069.1:0-11396 GCA_964614865.1 uncultured Clostridia bacterium | reverse complement strand
GTCGCTCTCGATCATCGAGATGAAGACCCGCTGCCGTCAACTCCACCGCGAGCACAAGCTCGACGCCGTCTTCGTCGACTACCTGCAACTCATGAAGGTGACCGGCGAACAACTGCGTCGCAACGACAGCCGGGCCCAGGAGGTGGCGATCATCACCGCCTCGCTCAAGGAGTTGGCCAAGGAACTCGACATCCCGGTGGTGGCCCTGGCCCAGCTCAACCGCTCGCCCGAGACCCGCCAGGGCAAACGGGACAGCGGCCCCCGCTACCAGCTCTCCGACCTCAAGGAGAGCGGCTCGATCGAGCAAGACGCCGACTTGGTGATCTTTTTGCACCGCGAAGAGCAGATCAACCGCGATACCGAGCGCAAGGGGGAGGCCGACGTGATTGTGGCCAAGCAGCGCAACGGCCCCACCGGGCGCGTCGTGCTGGCTTACCTGGACCGCTTCACCAAGTTCCAGAACGCCGAATTCGCCAGTCGCGACTATGAATGACCGGCCGCGCATCGCCCTGGCCCAGCGATTCTTCGCTCACGCCGGGTCGATCGCGCTGCTACTAGGACGCGTCACCAGCTTGCTGTTTCGCAGGCCTTATCGCCTGCGACGGATCGTCCAACACCTCCACGATGACGGGTTCGGTTCGGTGTCGGTGGTGTTCCTGACCTCGGCCTTCACCGGGGGAGTGCTGGCCTTGCAGAGTTACTACGGCCTGCAACGCTTCGGTGCAGAAATCTTCACTGGCTCCCTGGTCGGCGTGAGCCTGACCAAAGAACTCGTGCCAATCCTCGGCGCCCTGGTGCTGGCGGGCCGGGTGGCCGCATCGACCTCGGCCGAGATCGGCACCATGAAGGTCTCAGAGCAAATCGATGCCCTGGAAACATTCGGCATCAACCCGGTTCACTACCTGGTCGTGCCCCGCGTCATCGCCATGGCCATCGCCGCCCCCTTTCTTACCCTGATGGGGGATTTTGTCGGCATCATGGGGGGGAAGCTGGTTGCCGACGTGGTCTGCGGCCAGAACCCTAACCTGTTCGACAGCCAGCTCTTTTACTCGCTGGAGTTGTGGGACGTGGGCTACGGCCTGATCAAGGCGGCCTCTTTTGGCATCACCATCGCCCTGATCGGCAGCTATTTCGGTTTAGTGACCGAAGGCGGCGCGAAAGGAGTAGGGCGATCGACCACCCAGGCCGTGGTGGTCTCCTCGATCATCATCCTGGTATCCGACTTCTTCTGGAGCAAGATACTCCCCTTTTCCCTCTCATGATCGAACTCAAGGGTATCCACAAAGCCTTCGGCGAAAAACAGGTGCTTTGCGGAGTCGACTTGTCCATCGCCCCGGGGGAGCCCCTGACCATTATTGGTGGCAGCGGCACCGGCAAGAGTGTGCTCTTCAAGGTCATGCTGGGGCTTTTGCCGCCCGACCAGGGCTCGATCATCATCGACGAGCTCGAGGTGACCGGACTCCGCGAACGGGAGCGGCTGGCGGTGACCGGAAGATTCGGCATGGTGTTCCAGGGCGGAGCCCTGTTCGACTCGTTGACGGTCGGGGAGAACGTGGCCTTCGGGGTCGCCGCCGACCGGCTGCGCGCCACGGGGCCTGGGGAGGTGGTGCGCCAGAGCCTCGAAATGGTCGGCCTGCCCGACATCGCCGCCATGATGCCGGCCGAGCTGTCGGGGGGGATGCGCAAGCGGGTGGCGATCGCCCGGGCCATCGCCAAGGAACCCGATTTCATCCTCTATGACGAGCCCACCACCGGCCTCGATCCCATCAACGCCGACGTGATCAACGAGCTGATCCTGCGGGTGGGCAAACGGCCGGGGATCACCTCGGTGGTGATCACCCACGACCTGGTAAGCGCCTACAAGATTTCCAAACGCATCGCCATGCTGTACGAGGGGCAGATCATCGAATCGGGGACAGTCAGTGAAATTCGCGACACGAAAAACGAAATCGTCCGCCAGTTTATCGAGGGACGCAGTGAAGGCCCCATATCGGTCAGGTGAACCATGAAAAAAGAGGTGAAGCTGGGAGTGTTCCTGTTGGTAGCGCTGGCCATGGCCGGCTACTTCGTGATCAAGACCAAGTCCTTCATGGACCTCTTCAGCCGGGGCAACCGGATGCCGATCTTCGCACGCTTCTACACCGTGGCCGGACTTTACCCCTCCGCTCCGGTGATGCTCGCCGGCGTGAAGATCGGCTTCGTCGCGGCGATTCAGCTCGACGGTCGGCATGCCGTGGCCCGGCTGGAGATCGACAAGAAAGCATACCTGACCGACGACGCCCGGGCCATCATCTCGACCATCGGCATCGTCGGCGAGAAGTACGTCGAAATCGTCTACAAGGAAGATTACCTCAAGGTGAATCCGAAACCGATCCCGTCCGGAGGGACGATCCTGACCCTGGAGCCGTTCAACCTCGACGAGTTGAAGGTCAAGTTCGACAACCTCTACGAACGTCTTCACCGCACGGCGGGAGAGATCGCCGACCTGGTCGCCGACCCCCGCATCCGCAGCGGGATCGTGGAAACGGCCACCAACCTGGCCTCACTGTCCCGGGATCTGAAAAGCCTTGCCGGAGCAGATGGCCTCCTGCCCCAGGCCGTCCAGCGCTATTCCGATGTGGCGGGCAGACTCGCCGCCACCGCCGACGAACTCGGCAGGACCGTGGCCTCGGTTTCACGGGCGCTCTCTCCAGCCGAAGGAGAGGGCTTGCTGGATCGCGCGGGTACGCTGCTGGCCAAGCTGAACGAATCGGCCGAGGACCTGCGGGCAGTAACCCGCAAGGTGCGCTCCGGTGAAGGCACGGTCGGCAAGTTGATGAACGAGGATGAGCTCTACCGGAAGATCGACCAGTCGGTTACCCAGGCCCGCGATCTCATCGCTGAACTCAACCGCAAGAAAGAGGCGCTGACCAAAGGGACCATGCATGCCGCTGGCGGGGCCGAATACCTGGTCGACCAGCGCAAGACGCGTGGCACCCTCGACATGCAGTTAAATATTAACGATACAATTCTGGCGGGACGGGTGGCCGAGGCGGCGACCGGGGGGCGACCCACCTTCTCGGTGAGGGCCGGCCGCAAGGTCGGGGCGCTGACCATTGCCGCCGGGCTGTTCGACTCCCACCTGGGCGGGGGGCTGGCGCTGGCCCTGGCCCCGAAGAAAATCGCACTCCACTCGTACGTCTCGCAGTTCAACCGGGCCCAGAGCCCGTTCGTGCGTTCCTATCTCGAGTTCACCCTGGCCCGTCACCTGCGTTTCACCACCGGGGTATCCGACCTGCTGCGACGTGACCAGCGCGAGTTCTACCTGGGATTCTCGCTGCAAAACGAGCCATGAAATCCTCACCGCAATTCGAGTGTGTGGAGTGCGGCTACCAGAGCCCCAAGATGTACGGCCGTTGTCCGCAGTGCCAGAACTGGAATTCGATGGTGCCGGTGGAATCTCCCGATCCGGTCGGTGGGGGGGGGGCCTTGCGGACGGGCTCGCCGGCAGCCGCCGTTCCCCTCAGCCGGATCGAGGGGGGAGAACAACAACGGGTACTGACCGGGATCACCGAATTCGACCGGGTGCTCGGCGGGGGGCTGGTCCCCGCCTCGGTGATTCTGATCGGCGGTGAACCGGGGGTCGGCAAGTCGACCCTGCTGCTCGAAGTGGCCGGCAAACTGGCCGGCCCCGACCGCAAAGTGCTCTACTACTCGGGCGAGGAATCGGCCATGCAGATCAAGCTTCGGGCCGACCGGATCGGGGTCTCCTCCGAGCAGGTGTTGCTGGTCACCCGGGGGACGATCGAGGAGATTCAAGCCTTGGCCGAAGCGGAGCGGCCGGGGTGCCTGATCATCGATTCCATCCAGACCCTGCCGGCCCTCCGTCCCTCGATGTCGACCGGCACCGCCACCCAACTCCGCGGCCTCACGGCCATCCTGGTCGAGATGGCCAAACGCCTCGATCTGACCACGTTCATCATTGGCCATATCACCAAGGAGGGGCAACTCGCCGGGCCCAAGACCCTGGAGCACATGGTCGATGCCGTGCTGACCTTTCACGGCGACGTACAATCCGATATCCGCATCTTGCGGGCCGAGAAAAACCGCCACGGCCCGGTCGACGAAGTGGGCATCTTCCAGATGACCGCAGGCGGACTGACCTCGGTGCAGGACCCCTCCCACCTCTTCCTGACCCATCGGCGCGGGGCCGAACCGGGGATCGCGGTGTTTCCCGCTCTCACCGGACAACGGGCCATCCTGGTCGAAATCCAGGCCCTGGTCTGTGACAGCCCCTTTGTCGGCAACCCGCGGCGAATCGCCATCGGCTTCGACAACTACCGGCTGGCGATGCTGATCTCGATCATCGAGAAGAAACTCCGGCTGCCGTTCTACAAATCCGACGTATTTTTGAACGTTGCCGGCGGGATGGATTTGCGGGAGCCGGCAGCCGACCTGGCGGTTTGCGCGGCCCTGGTGTCGAGTGTTCGCAACGACGCCGTCCCCCTGGGCACCTCGTTTGTAGGCGAAGTCGGGCTGACCGGCGAGGTTCGGCCGGTGTCGCAATTCGAGGCCAGGTTCAAGGAGACTCACCGGCAAAAGCTCCGGCGTATCGGCCTGTCGGTTCACCAGCAACCGTTGCCCGAGGCGCGGGGGCTGGAGATCGTCCCCCTCGAGACGGTGCGCGACTTGCCCTCCCTGCTGCAGACCCGGAGCGAAAAAACAACCAACTCGGGCCGCCAACTGGGTTGAAACCCCATGTGATACCGGCTCCCGGTTGAATTTGTCAACGAAACGCGGTAGAATGTAATTTCTTCCCCTTTATTTTCAAGGAGATACCATGTTTGTTCACCTCTACACCCTCGTTTTTATTTCCGTTTTTGCCATGATCGGCCTCCGCTACCCGCCATTCCCCGGCACCGCTTCCTGGGTGGGGGGGGTTCTCGGCGCCGCCTTCGCCCTCTTCCTCTCCCTCCTTGCCCACCGGATCAAGAAGACCGAACTGAAGAGCCTGTGGAGCGCCGTTTTTGGTTTGATTGGCGGGGTGGGGATCGGGTTGATCATGTTCCACCTGTTCAGTTTGATCACCATTTCGTTTTCGGCCTACATTTTCTTCAAGGCCTTTTTCCTGTTCGGTTTGCCGGTGACCGGCCTGCTGGTCGGGGTTTTGAAACCCAACCTGTTCGCCCCGATCAACATCCGCGAGTTCTTTCGCGGTTCGAGCGCCTTCACCCAGTCGTTTCTCCTCGACACCTCGGCCATCATCGACGGCCGGATCGTGCAGATCGCCCAGTCGGGCTTTATCGAGGGCGAGGTGATCGTCACCCAGTTCGTCCTGGCCGAGCTCCAGTTCATCGCCGATTCGATCGACGCCAACAAGCGGCTGCGCGGCAAACGCGGGCTCGACGTGATCGAGCAACTGCAGAAGTGCAAAGACCTCTCGGTCACCATCCTGAACAAGAACGTTTCCGGGATCAAGGAAGTCGACCAGAAACTGGTTTTGCTGGCCAAGGACAGCAACTACCGCATCATCACCAACGACGTGAACCTGAGCAAGATCGCCAAGCTTCAGGACGTGAAGATCCTCAACGTCAACGAACTGGCTTTTGCCCTCAAGCCGATCGTCTATCCCGGTGAAAAGCTGAATATCCGGGTGACCAAAGAGGGCAAAGAGAAAAAGCAGGGGATCGGCTACCTGGAGGACGGAACGATGGTGGTGGTCGACGATGCCAAAACCGAGATCGGCCACGACGTCGAGGTCGAGGTCACGTCGGTGTTGCAATCGACCTCGGGCAAGATGATTTTTGGCCGGAAGCTGGTACCATGAAGATTCGTTCCGGGATCGGCTACGACATCCACCGGTTGACCGAAGGGGAGGGGGGGCTGTTCCTCGGCGGGGTGCGGGTGTCGGATCAGTTCCGCTTCGTCGCCCATTCCGACGGAGACGTGCTGCTGCACGCCCTCCTCGATGCGGTGCTGGGAGCGCTCGGGGCGCCCGATATCGGCCAGCTCTTTCCCGATACCGACCCCGCGTTTGCCGGCATGGCCGGGTCGGAGCTCTTCAGGCGGGCATGGGCCACGCTCCCTGCCGGCAGTTTCCAGGTGGAAAACGTGGATGCCGTCGTCATCGCCCAGCGGCCGGCGATTGCTCCGTGGAAACCGCAAATCCGGCGCTCCCTGGCCCTACTGCTCGGCATCCCCGAGGAGGACGTGAACGTGAAAGGAAAAACCAAAGAGGAACTGGACGCCGTCGGTCGAGGCGAAGCCATCGAGTGTTTCTGCACCGTCATGGTGCGCGTGCTGGGCTGAGCGACCATGGCCCCGCTGCCCCTCATCACCATTATCGGCGTACCCAATACCGGCAAGTCGACGCTGTTCAACCGGTTGATCGGCCACAAGCGCGCCCTGGTCCATGCCCTGCCGGGGATGACCCGTGACGTGCTCAAGCGCACCTGCGACGTCAACGGCCGGCGCTGCTCGTTACAGGACACCGGAGGCTTTTTCCCCGAGGAGGGGGTCATTCCCGCCGAGGTCAACCGAAGGATCTTCCGCGAAGCGGAGCGCTCAGCGGTGATCGTTTTCATGTTCGACGGCCACCGCGAGATGCTGGGATACGAGAAAGACCTGTTCATCGAAGTGCGCAAACGCAACCGCAACATCGTGGCGGTGGTCAACAAGGTCGATAACGACCGTCCCGAAACCGTTCCCACCTCGTACTACGAATTGCCCTCCGCTTTTTTGACCCTCTCGGCCGAACACAACCTGGGCATCGAGGACCTGCTCGATGCCATCACCGGATTACTCCCGCCCGGGGCCGCCAGCGACGAAGCCGAACCCCGTCCGTTGCGGATCTCGGTGGTGGGCAAGCCCAACGTGGGCAAATCCTCGCTGATCAACCGGCTGGTCCAGGATGACCGCTTGATCGTCTCCCCGCAACCGGGCACCACCCGCGACTCGATCGAAGTCGAACTCACCTACCACCAAAAACCATTCGAACTGGTCGACCACGCCGGGATCCGCAAACTGCAAAAGGTCCAGGAAAAAACAGAAGGAGCGGCCATTTTGAAGGCCGAGCGCGACATCTCCATGGCCGATGTCATCCTGTTCGTGCTCGATGTCTCGCGCCCCCTCGACCAAACCGACCTGTTCATCGCCCGTCTGGTGGTCGAGTCGGCCAAGCCGGTGATCCTGGCCATCAACAAGTGGGATCTGGTCGCCGAAGAGGGGATGGCTGCTGAAACGCACGTGAAGGCCATTCTGCGCCGGCTGACCGCCCTCGATTTCGCCCCCATGGTGCGCATTTCGGCAAGCACCGGAAAGAACATCAACCAGCTCCTCGAGGCGGCCAAAAGCATCGATGTGCTGCTGGAGACCCAGTGGAAGCCCGCCGCCCTCACCGAGATCATGCAGAAAATCGCCCGCGAACGGAAGTGCCGCTGTACCGACGGTTCCGAGTTTCGCCCCAAATTCGTCGTGCTCGAATCGACCCGTCCATTCTTCTTGCAGATCCGCACGGGAGCAGGCATCCGACTGAAACCCGCTGACGAACTGTACGTAAAACGCAAACTGGCAGAATCGTTGTCGCTGGTCGGCATCCCCATTTTCTTTCGCATCAAGGGGCGCACCTGACCTCGCAAACGCAGGGATAGCGACCGTTTTCAGGAAAACGGCGATAATCGCACCACCCGGAATGTCGACATGTCGACATAGGCGGGGCAGGGGAGTGGCCCTCACCTTGACAGGGCCGGGGAATTCCCTTATCATCCTCTCTTCAACCCCATCCAGGAGAGTGCCGTGATCATCACCATCGCCAACCAGAAGGGGGGGGTCGGCAAGACCACCACCTCGCTCAACCTGTCCGCGGCTCTGGCCTTCATGGGCTACAAGACCCTGTTGATCGACCTCGACCCCCAGGCCAATTCGACCGTCTCCTTTCTGGACCGGATGGGGCAGAAAAACTCGATTTTCGACTTCCTGGAGAACCCCGCCCTCCACTTCGACGAGGTGGTCCAGTCCAGCCGGATCGGCAATCTCCAGGTGTTGCCCGCCTCGATCGCCCTGGCCAAACTGGAATCCAAGCTGGTGGGGGAGATCGACAGCCACTTCCGCCTGAAAGATCGCCTGGACAGCTTCAAGTACAAGTACGACTTCATCCTGATCGACACCCCCCCGACGTTGGGGCTTATCACCATCAACGCCTTTGTCGCCGCCACCCACCTGCTGATCCCCATCCAGTCGTCCTATTTCGCCCTCGAAGGGACCGACGACTTGTTGGAAACCTTTGAAAAGGTACGGGCACGCAGCAACCCCGAGTTGTCGATTCTGGGCGTGCTGATCACCATGTACGACCGCCGCATCGTGATCGCCAAGGATTCCGAGGAGCACATTCGCAACCTGTTTGGCAAAAAGGTCTTTCAGACCGTGATCTCCAAGAACGTCCGCCTCGAGGAGAGCCCGGCCTACAAAGAGTCGATTTTCACCTTCGCCCCCAACTCCCGCGGGGCGGTCGAATACCAGGCCCTGGCAGAGGAAATCATCAAATATGTCTAAGAAACTCGGCTTGCCCGAAATGGTGCGCATGCGCCACGATTACCATTTGGTCGACGAAATCACCCACCGCACCCGGACCCCGGTGATTCGCAACATCCCGCTCGACAAGATCGAACCCAACGAACTCCAGCCGCGCAAGACGATGGGGGATTTAACCGAATTGGCCGATTCGATCCGCGAGAAGGGAATCCTGGAGCCGCTGATCGTCAAGCCCCGTGATGGCCACTTCGAAATCATCGCCGGCGAACGTCGTTTTCGTGCGGCCCAACTGGCCGGTCTCAACGAAGTCCCTTGCATCGAACATGACGTCCCCGACAACGAGGCCCTGGAGCTGTCCATCATCGAAAACATCCAGCGCAAAGACCTCGACGTCTACGAAGAGGCTTTTGCCTTGCGTATGCTCGGCGAAATCTACGGCTATACCCACCAGGAAATCGCCCAGAAACTGGGCAAGTCGAGGGTTACCGTCAGCGAATTGATCCGGGTGGCCGATCTGCCCGCCGAGGTGGTGGAGAAAGCCCGTGCTGCCGGAATCACCAGCAAGACCTTTCTGCTCGAACTGGTCAAACTGGAAAACACCGAGCGGATGGAGCAGGTGCTGACAGAGTACACCCAAAACGCCTTCTCGCGCGACGAGATCAAGCGTCAGCGCCAGGAAGAGGCGAGCAAGCCTGAAAACACGGAACCCGGCACGCTGACCCGGCCGATCCGGCCGCCGCTGCGCTTTCGCTTCGTTTCCGAAAACCAGGCGATCAAGATCCACTTCAACATCCGCAAAGATGAGGAGAGCCTGGATCGCAATGCCCTGATCGAAACCCTGGAGCGACTGCTCGACGACATCCGCGAGAACAGGATCAGCGAACTCGATTTCTAGAAAGAAGAAGACCCCCGGAAAGCGGCAGAACTCAACCACCTGGGCGGGGATCTCTGAAAATCACCGACGGTTCAGCGTGAGAATTGCCAACCCTCCGTTCTTAGTTGACATAATATATCTTATCCGACATTTGATTTGATTTCCCGCAAACCCTGATCCAGCATAGGCTTGCCACGTTGTGCATATCTCGGGGTGTTTTGTGCATGGAACCCTGGCGTTTTGAGGATAGGCACAGAGGAAGACGGGCACAGCACGCTGTGCCCCTACGAATCCAGGAATCTTTGAAGGAGGGTTGGATTTTGGTTTGTTTTTGTAGGGGCACGGCGTGCCGTGCCCGGGTTTTGTAGGGCCGACAGATCGTCAGGCGTTTTTCACGTTGACAGTCCCCCTGCCGGCGGCTATGCTTTACCTGATGGAACTGCCCCCTTTTGCCCTGGAGCGAACCTTTGCCGCCAGCGAGTTCAACGCCCGTTTTCTGCTCGGAGCTTCGGATTGCCAGAGCCTGACGCTGAACGAGCTTTTGTCTCTGGCAGGCCCCGAAAGCGCCCGATTGTGGCGCGATTTGTCGCTGGGCTACACCGAAACCGCGGGACACCCGCTCCTGCGTGCCGAGGTGGCGGACATGTATCGCGAGGTGCCTGCGTCCGGCATCGTGATCGCTGCCCCCGAGGAGGCGATTTTCATCGCCATGAACGTGTTGCTCAGCCCTGGCGACCACGTGATCTGCCTGGCGCCCGCGTACCCGTCCCTGCACGAAATCGCCCGGGCAATCGGTTGCCGGGTCACCCTGTGGTGGTTGCGCCAAGGCGACCATGGCTGGGAGCTCGACCTGGAAGCGCTGCGAAAACAAATCACCCCGGAGACCCGCTTGCTGGTGATCAACTTTCCCCACAATCCGACCGGTTTCCAGCCCTCTGCTGCGGAGCACGAGCAGATCCTGAAAATTGCCGCCAATGGCGACCTGATCGTATTTTCCGACGAGATGTACCGGCTTCTCGAAGACGACCCGCAGGAGACGCTGGCCCCGGTCTGCGACCAAAGCCCGCGGGGTATCTCGCTGTCGGGTCTCTCCAAGTCGCTCTCGGCGCCGGGGCTGCGCATTGGTTGGCTGGCGACCTCCCGGCCCGACTGGATATCCCGTTTCATCGCCTTCAAGGACTACACCACCATTTGCGCCCCGGCCCCGAGCGAGATTCTGGCCCTGATGGTGCTTCAGCAGCGGGAGACGATCCTGGCCCGAAACCGGCTGCTGCTACGGGAAAACCGGGCCCATGCCGATCGGTTTTTTTCCCGGCACCGGGACAGGTTTCACTGGCTCCCTCCCCTCGCCGGCCCGGTGGCCTTTCCCGCCATGCGCTCCGGCGGGGACGCCGAGCGGTTCTGCCAGGAACTCCTCAGAACCCGGGGGGTGCTGGTGATCGCCGGTCATCTGTTCGGTTTTGCCGGCCAGCACTTCCGCGTGGGGCTCGGTAGAAAAGACTTCCCGGTTGCCATTACCGAAGTGGACCGTTTCTTGGCAGAACAGGGTGCCGAATCGAGGTTTTGATTGATCGGCGCCGTGTGCCGGATGGTCGCAGGAAGACGGGCACAGCACGCTGTGCCCCTACAAATCCGGAAATCCCTACCGCTGGCAGGACAGCCCCAATGGTTCGGCCTGAATTCGATACTAGTCAGGGATGCTTGTTTTTTTGGTTGGTTTTTGTAGGGGCACGGCGTGCCGTGCCCGCCAATGAAGGTGTTCGAGACCGTTCGGTAATAGAGTGGCAGCCCCACGTACGCATCACCCGCTGAGGTACCCCGAAGCACTGGTGATGCCACTCCACGTACGCATCGCTATCTGAGGTATTCCGAAGACGATGCGATGCCACTTCATGTCCGTACCACTTGCTGAGGTAGTCCGAAGCATGAGTGGTACCACTGGTGGTGTTCGAGACCGTTCGGTAATAGAGTGGCAGCCCCACGGGGATGGGATGCGCAACTGCGGTTGCGCACC
>CAZTNO010000068.1:4469-11420 GCA_964614865.1 uncultured Clostridia bacterium | reverse complement strand
CAGGGCCCGGGCCATGGTCGCGAAGCCCCACAGGGCCACCGTGATCGTGCCGCCGCGCAGCTCGGCGCGCATCCCCCAGGCGACCATCAGCAGGAAACCGAAGGCGCCGAACACGATCGACGGGACCCCGCCCAGCACGTCGAGCGAGAAGCGGCACCAGGCGGCCAGTCGCGACTTGCGGCTGGCGAACAGGTTCAGGTAGAGGGCCACCGGCAAGGCGAACAGCACCGCCAGCAGGGTGGCTCCCCCGGCCAATACCAGGGAGCCCAGGATGGCGTTCAGGATGCCCCCCTCCTTGCCCAGGTAGAAGCCCCCTTTGGGGACCTGCGAGACCATCGCCCAGGTGAGGTGGCCGAGCCCCTTGAAGGTGACGACTGCAAGGATCAGGAACAGGGTGCCGACCAGGATCAGGGTGGCCAGCCTCATCAGCAGCAGGAAGAATTTCTCCTCGACCTGGCGCCTGTCGATGCTCATTCGGAAAACTCCATGAAGCGGCGCTGAATGAAAACCGACAGGGTGTTGAAGGCGATCACGATCACCAGCAGGATCAGGGCGGCCAGCATCAAGGCCGAATCGTAGAGCGGGATCGACATCATCTCGCCGTAGTTGTTGGCGATCAGGGCGGGGAGGGGGTAGGCGGGGTCGAACAGCGAGTGGGGCGAGCGGGGGACATTGCCGGCCACCATGAGGACGGCCATGGTCTCGCCGAAGGCCCGGGCCAGGCCGAGGACCACCGCCGCCAGGATACCCGGCCGGGCTTTCCGCAGCACCACCTTCTTGGTCACCTGCCAGCGGGTGGCCCCGAGGGCCAAGGCCGCTTCCCGCATTTCGAAGGGGACGGCGCGGAGCACTTCCAGGGCGACGTGGACGATCACCGGCACGATCATGATGGCCAGCACGAGGGCTGCCGACAAGACGTTGTAGCCGGTGGTGAAGGTGCCTGCCAGCGGGGCCAGGGTGTCGCGCACGAAGGGGACCACCACCAGCAGGCCGAACACGCCGTAAACCACCGAGGGGATGCCGGCCAGGATGTCGATCAGGGGTCGCAGCCACTCCCGCACCCGCGAGTGGGCGTACTCGGAGAGGTAGAGGGCGGTCAGCAGGCAAAGGGGGACGGCGAGGACGATGGCGGCGGCGGTCACCCACAGGGTGCCGGTGATGAAGGGGAAGAAGCCGAATTTGCCCTGCATGGGCCGCCAGCGCTCGCCAAAGAGCAGGGAACTCAGAGATTGGACCTTCAGGATCGGCCAGGCCTTGAACAGCAACCCGACCAGGATCAGCACGATCAGCAGCATCGACAGTACCACCAGCAGGCGCATCAAATGGCGGGCGATGGTGTCCTTTCGCGCCCGGCGCTGCGACCGGGTGCTCTCGCTTCGGGCCGACCGGAGAGCGAATAACGGCGTCTTCATGGGCTGGCAGGGCGGGTCCCCTGTCGGGGGACGGCGGTGGATTAAAAGTAACCCAGGTTTTTCAACCGCTGGCGGATGGCGTCGATCTCGTTGCGTTTCAGTTCCGATTTGTCGTTTTCGCCCAGCGAGACCAGGTCGCGCATCACGTAGACGACGAATTCGTTGACCGAGCGGAACCCGCTGCCCGCGATGATGCGTTGCAGGCGCTCGTAGAGCGGGCGGGGGATTTTGAGGGTGACGCGATCGGAATCCATACTCTGATTATAGCCCAATCGTCTCATCTAGTCAATTCGGGAACCAAAAAAAAGGGGGAAAGAAAGCAGCCGAAAGGGAAACAATAATCGGCGAGGCCGGGGCGATCACGTGTCGTCGCCGGTTCAGGGGGCGGCTTCCAGCAGATCGATCCCATCGAGCTCCAGCCGCAGCGGGGCGAGGTTGCCGAGCAAGTCGGGGTCGGCCAGGATGTAGAGGGAGGTCACCCGGGTGGAATCGAACGGGGCGGTGGTCCCGGGCAGGGAACGAAGTTCTGCAAAAGGGATCGTCTCTTCGCCGATTTCGGTGGAGCAGAACACCGAGCGCTGATAGCGACCGCCCGCGTTTGCGGAGTCGCAACCAACCTGGATGGCGAGGCGGGTGGAGCGGCTGGTGCGGGCCCGCACCCGCAGGGCCCGGTATTTTCCCCAGTTCACCCTGCGGTGCCAAGCCAGGGCCACCCACGCGTCCCGTTCCGGGGGACCGCGACGAACCGTCAGGTCGACTGCCAGAGATCCCGTGGGCAGGAACGTGCGGGTCGCCGTCGAGGCCCCGTTCTTTTCCAGCGTTTCCCCCGCCAGCGAGAGGGGGGTGACCTGGCTGGGGAGAGGCGCGGGGGGGGGCGGGGAGGGCTTGGGCAAGGGGCCGATGCGGATCGGATTGGTCAAAATCCAGGGCAGGTCGCGGAAAGGGCCCGCCGCAGGATGGATTTCGCTGCGGTAGACGCCGTCCCCATCGATCGAACAGGAATGGCGTCCCGCCCCCCGGGTGGTGATGGTTTTCCAGGGGCGGCCGTTTCGGATGGTGCGGATTTCCACCGGAAAGTCGGCGGGGATTTCCCAGACCAGTTCGCCGCGGGTGCCGGCGGGCAGCACCGCCCCGCTCTCCACCCGGGCCCCGTCTTTTTCCTCGATCCAGACGTCGAAGCCCGCTGCCGGGGCCAGGGCCTCGATCGCCGAGAAGAACCGGCCCGCGCGCAGGGCGCCGACCAGTCCTGCGGCGGCGATGCCGGCGTCGGGGTCGAGCGGGCCGGGAGATTGCACGTAGACGGTGAGCAGCGAAAACATCGCCTGGTAGGAGGGGAAGCCGAGGCCGCGCAGGGGGCCGTGGGCATCGAGGGCATATATTGCAAAGAGCTGCTGCGTTTCGAGCAGGCGGTCCCACCAGGCGAGTTCGCGATCGGGCGAGCGGAGCAGGCCGAGCGTTGCGCCGGCGGGGCTGAGCAGGTACTGGAGCGGCAGGCGAAAGAGACGGTACCAGGGGACCTGGCGCACCTGCTGGTAGGCCGAGATCACCTCGATCCCGGTGGCCCCGGAGGCGTCTTCGCTGCGCCAGGGGATGGCCCGGTCGAAGGGGTGGGCAACGAAGGTGATCCCCCCCAGCCGCTCGACGTCGAGCCGGGCCTGCGCGCCCTCGGAAGCAAAATTCCAGCCCGGGTAGGCAAAACCGCACGCAGCCAGGTGCCCTTCACTAACCGCCAGTTCGGAGCCTCCCACCAGCAGCGTCTCGCCGAGCCAAGCGGTGGCGGCAACCGACTGCTCGTTGGGCCGGCCGTGGTCGGTCAGGATCACGAACTGCGCGCCGGCGCGGGCGGCGGCGGCGGCGATCTGGCCCGGATCTCCCCGGCCGTCGGAGTGGAGGGAGTGGACGTGGTACACCCCCTTCTTGTATCGTGAGGGGAGGGGGCGGGGGGTGGTCGAGGGCCGGTTGCCCGACACGGTCCAGAACTCGAAAATCACCCAGGCCGCGATCAGCAGCAACAACAGGCGAGCACCCCGTTTCATCTGCTGAGCAACCGCTTCATCCGCTCGACCGCCTCTTTCATGCCGACCAGCACGGCCTGGGCGACGATCGAGTGGCCGATGTTGAGCTCCTCGATCACCGGGATCGAGGCCACCCCCTGGACGTTGCGGTAGGTGAGGCCGTGACCCGCCAGCACCCGGAAGTTGAGCTTTTTGGCCAGGTTTGCCGCCTTGTGGAGCTTGTCGAGCTCGAGTTGGGCCTGGGGGCCGCTGCTCTCGCTGTAGGCGGCGGTGTTGAACTCGACGGCGTTGGCTCCGATGCGGTGGCAGGCCTTGACCTGGTCGAGGATCGGGTCGATGAACAGCGACACCTCGATGCCTGCCGCGCGCAGGTGGCCCACGGCATCGGTGAGCTTGTCGGCCATCACCAGAATGTCGAGCCCGCCGGTGGTGGAGATCTCCTCGGCGCTCTCGGGCACCAGGGTGCAGGTGCCGGGTTTGGTGCGCAGGGCGATCTTGACCATCTCCATCGAGGCGGCCATCTCCAGGTTGAGGTGGGTCTGGCAGGTTTGGCGCAACAAGTCGAGGTCGCGTTCCTGGATGTGGCGGCGGTCCTGGCGCAGGTGGACGGTGATGCCGTCGGCGCCGCCCAGTTCGGCCAGCACGGCGGCCTGGACCGGATCGGGTTCGCAGGCCATGCGGGCCTGGCGGACCGTGGCGACATGGTCGATGTTGACGCCCAGCTTCATGTCATTCTCCTATTTGCGAGGCGATCTCGCGCAGAATGGGATCGAGTTTCTTTTCGATCACCATCGGGTCCGAGGACTCCATCAGCACCCGGATCTTGGCTTCGGTGCCCGAGTAGCGGACCAGCAGCCTGGAATTGCGTCCGTGGTCCTCGTGGAACCTGCGCAGCAGCCTTTGCAGCGCTTCCCAGCCGTCCAGGTCGCGCCGTTCGCGCACCCGGATGCTGACGGTCTTCTGGGGGAATCGGGGCAGCCGGTCGAACAGTTCGCTGGCGGTGATGCCCAGCTTGCGCAGCGAATTCAGCACCGTCAAGGCGGTCAGGATGCCGTCGCCGCTGGGCTGCCAGGTGCGGATGATGGTGTGGCCCGAAGGTTCGCCGCCGATCACCGCCTTGAGCCGCTTCATCTCGCGGGCCACGAAACGGTCGCCGACGTCGGTGCGGGAGAAGGTGATCCCCATCTCCCCCAGGGTGAGCTCGAGGCCGAGGTTGGTCATCACCGTGCCCACCACCACCCGCGGGTGGACAGAATCCACCCCCAGCATTCCGCCGGCAAGGGCCAGCAGCGAGTGGTCTCCGTCGAGCAGGCGCCCTTTGGGGTCGACCCAGACCATGCGGTCGGCGTCGCCGTCGAAGGCGATGCCGAGGTCGGCGCGGCGGGAGGTGACCATCTCCTGCAGGGCCGCGGGAGCGGTGGAGCCGCAGCCGTGATTGATGTTGCGGCCATCGGGCTGGTTGCCGAGCAGGTGGAAATCGTAGCCCAGTTCGGCGAACACGTCGGGGGCGAAGGTGGCCGCCGCGCCGTTGGCGCAGTCGATCACCAGCCGGTGGATCGGCCCGTCGCTGCCGTCGAGTTCCCCGGCAGCTTGCATGAGGAATGCGTGGTAGCGGGCGCTGCCGTCGGAGCGGGAAATCTCGGATCGCCCGGCGGTGGGTTGGGCAGCAGCGAAGTGGTGCTCGAGCAGCCGCTCGGTGCGGTCGGACGCTTTTTCCCCGACCCGGTTGAACAGCTTGACCCCGTTGTCGTGGTAGGGGTTGTGGGAGGCCGAGATCATGATGCCGGCATCGTACTTGCCGGTGCGGGTCAGGTAGCACAGCCCCGGGGTGGGGATCACCCCGGCCGAATGCAAACGGCACCGTCCGGCGATTCCGCGGGCCAGCCACTCCTCGATCTGCGGCCCCGATTTGCGGGGGTCGCGGCCGATGATCAGGCTGCGGCCCTCGTACACCTCGCCGATCGCCTGGCCCAGGCGGAGCAGCGAGGGCTCATCGAGGGGGGGGAAACCGAAACGGCCTCGCACCCCGTCGGTGCCGAAAAGTCTTTCCTTTTTCATTTGGGTGCACTCTCCCCGGACAGGGTCAGGGTGACGTCGACTTCCCCCCTGTCACGGAACTTCAGGATTTCCGGGCCAGGCTGGAGCGGCACTTGCCGGGTGCCGCTGGCCTTCCACTCGGGTAGCGGGATCTCGGCGGTGAACACGCTTTCCAGCTTTGCCAGCCGGGACTTGTAGCCGATGACCATCACCCGGTCGGGCACCACGCTCACCTTGGCGATCTGCAAACCGGCGGGCAGCTTTCCGGTGAAGCGGACCGCAACCGGGAACTCGCGGGTGGTGAACTCCTCGAGCTGGATCTCCACCATGCGCGGGTGCAGGGTGGTCATGGTGAACCCCTCGGGCAGGCGGAGGTAGTCTTCGACAAAGACGTTAAGCTGACGGCCTTCGCCAATCCCCGACAGGTCGACCCGCACCTTCAGCGAATCGCCGCTGAGACGGTTCAACTCGGCGGCGGGACCGCGGACCGTGAGCTGCACCTGCTCGGGGCGGATGGCCTGCACCTCCAGCGAGGAGGGGATGCTGGCCACCTCGATCGGCACCTTCAGGGTGCGCTCGGCAAAGGCCCGCTCGCGCCCGGTGAGCAAGGCCCAGACGATCACCGCCAGAACCAGGGCGGTCAGCTTCAGGGCCCCATTGCGCAGCAGACGGTCTTTCAAGGTGAGTTCAGCCATGTCAGATGTGGAAGTACTTGAGGCGGCTCTTGAGCCCCTCGCGATCGAGGCCGCGGATGAGCTCCCCGCCCACGGCCAGTGAAATCTTGCCGGTCTCTTCCGAGACCACGACGGCGATGCCGTCGCTCTCCTGCGAGATGCCGATGGCGGCCAGATGACGCCCTCCCGCCGGGTTCAACTCCAGCATCGGCGGGTAGGGGAAAAAGCAGTTGGCGGCGGCGACCCGCCCCCCCGAGACGATGACCGCCCCGTCGTGCAGCGGGGTGTTGGGGGCGAAGATGGTCAACAGCAGATCCTTGCTCACCTGGGCGTCGAGGCGGATGTGGCGGTCGATGTACGATTTGAGCTTGATCTCGCGTTCCACCACGATCAGGGCGCCGATGCGGGCCAGCGACATGGCCATGCAGGCGTTGATGATCTCGTCGCGCACCGGGGAGAGGTCGGGCTTGCGGATCTTGAACCGGGCGCCGATCTCGGACAGGATCTTGCGCAATTCGCTCTGGAACAGCACGATGATGGCGATGATCAGGTAGGTGAAGAACTTGTCGAGGATGAACGAGAAGGCGGTGAGGTGGAGCAGCCCGGCCAGCAGGGCCATCACGCCGATCAGCAGCAGGCCGATGGCCATCTGGTAGGATCGGGTCCCCTGGATCAGCAGCAGCAGATAGTAGAACAGCAGGGAGAGCAGCAAGATGTCGACGGCATCCCCGATGGTGAATCGCTGGAAGGCCGACAGGATCGGTTCCAGGATCATTGCGCGGGGTCCGGTTCTCCGGCCGTGGCGATCTTCTC
>CAZTNO010000068.1:0-4459 GCA_964614865.1 uncultured Clostridia bacterium | reverse complement strand
GGGCAGGGTGGGTTCCCCCTCCCCGTGGGTGGAGGCCAGCCCCAGGATCTCGTTGATGTCGTCGGAGGAGAGCGATTCCCGCTCCAGCAGGGCGGCCGCGATCCGCTCCATCTGCTCCCGGTTGGCGTCGATGATGGTGCGGGCCTTTTCGTAGCAGCGGTCGAGGATAATCTTGATCTCGGAGTCGATCCGCTGGGCGGTCTGTTCCGAGTAGTCGACGTGGCTCATCATGTCTCTGCCCAGAAAGATCATGTCGTCTTTGCGGGCGAACACCTGCGGGCCGAAACTGGCCATGCCCCACTCGCAGACCATCTTGCGGGCGATCGAGGTGGCTTTCTCGAAGTCGTTGCCGGCGCCGGTGGAAACCAGCTCCAGGAAAATCTCCTCGGAGATGCGTCCTGCCAGCAGCACCGAAATCTGCGCCTCGAGGTAGGTTTTGGAGTAGGTGTACTTGTCGTTGAGGGGGAGCTGCTGGGTGACGCCCAGGGCCATGCCGCGGGGGATGATCGACACCTTGTGCAGCGGGTCGGCCTCTTTCTCGAGGGCGGCGATCAGGGCGTGGCCGGCCTCGTGGTAGGCGGTGATGCGCTTCTCCTCTTCGGAGATGATCATGCTCTTGCGTTCGGCGCCCATCAGGACCTTGTCTTTGGCGAACTCGAAGTCTTTCTGGTCGACCGCCTTCTGCCCGCTGCGCGAGGCGAACAGGGCCGCCTCGTTGACCATGTTGGCGATGTCGGCCCCGGTGAAGCCGGGGGTGGAACGGGCCAGCACTTTCAAGTCGACGTCCTTGGCCATCGGGATGTTGCGGGTGTGGACCTTGAGGATCTCTTCCCGACCCTTGACGTCGGGGGTGGAGACCACGATGCGCCGGTCGAACCGGCCCGGGCGGAGCAGGGCCGAATCGAGGATGTCGGGGCGGTTGGTGGCGGCGATGATGATGATCCCCTCGTTGGCGTCAAAGCCGTCCATTTCGGCCAGCAGCTGGTTGAGGGTCTGCTCGCGTTCGTCGTGGCCGCCGCCCATGCCGGTGCCGCGTTGGCGGCCGACGGCGTCGATCTCGTCGATGAAGATCAGGCAGGGGGCGTGCTTTTTCCCCTCTTCGAACAGGTCGCGCACCCGCGAGGCGCCGACGCCCACGAACAGCTCCACGAAGTCGGAGCCGGAGATGGAAAAGAAGGGGACGTTGGCCTCGCCGGCGATGGCCTTGGCCAGCAGCGTCTTGCCGGTCCCCGGAGGCCCGATCAGCAGCACCCCTTTCGGGATCTTGCCGCCGAGGCGCTGGAATTTCTTGGGCTCCTTGAGGAATTCGATGATCTCCTCGAGCTCGTCTTTGGCCTCCTCCACCCCCGCGACGTCCTTGAAGGTGAAGCGGTTCTTGTCTCCCGAGAACATCCGGGCCTTGCTCTTGCCGAAGGTGAAAGCCTTGTTGCCCCCCTGTTGGCGCATGATCATGATCCAGAAACCGATCAGCAGGGCGAAGGGGGCCAGCGAGATCAGGAAGGAGAGCCACTCGTTGCGGTTGAGCTTTTCGACTTCGATGGCCACCCCTTTTTCGCGCAGGATCTTGATCAGGTCAGGATAATCGAGGGGAATGGCGGTCTCGTAGCGGGTGCTGTTGTCGTCGGCGTACTTGCCGGTGACCACGTTGCCGTTGATGGTGGCGGTCTGGATCTCCTTGTTTTCCACCTTGTTCATGAAATCGGTGAAGTTGGGTTTGTCGATCTTGCCGCCCGAAACGTTCAGCATCATTTGCCATAGCAGAATCAAGATGACGAACGAGACCATCCAGAAAATAAGCCCTTTCGGTGTGCGGGGTTTGTTCTTGATCATTTTTTCCCTTATCTTGGACCGTATGCGCTACGGTATAGTATACCACAATCGGCGCGATATCGTTTCCACTGAAACGGAGAACGGGATCAGGAGATGACTTTCAGGTTTCGTCCGACCTTGGCAAAGGCGGCTAGCGCCCGTTCGATGTGTTCGGCGGAGTGGGCCGCCGAGAGTTGGGTGCGGATGCGCGCCTGCCCTTTGGCCACCACCGGAAAGAAGAAGCCGACGGCGTAGATCCCCTCCTGGTAGAGGTCGCGGGCGAACTGCTGGGCCAGCACGGCGTCGTTCTCGAATTTGCGGAACAGGACCGGCACGATGGGGTGGATGCCGGGGCTGATATCGAAGCCCAGGCGGGTCATTTCGCTGCGGAACCGCTCGGTGTTGGCCATCAGCTTTTCGCGCAGGTCGTCGCTTTCACCCAGCAGGTCGAAGGCGGCGATGGCGGCGGCGGCAATCGACGGGGCCAGGGTGTTGGAGAAGAGGTAGGGGCGCGATTTCTGACGCAGCAGTTCGATGATCTCGCGACGGCCGGTGGTGAAGCCCCCCGATGCCCCCCCCATGGCCTTGCCCAGGGTCGAGGTGATGATGTCGATTTTGCCCAGCACGTCGTTGTACTCGATCGAGCCCCGACCGTTCTTGCCCAGGAAACCGGTGGCATGGGAATCGTCGACCATGACCAGGGCGTCGTAGGTGTTGGCCAATTCGACGATGCGTTGAAGGTTGGCGATGTCGCCGTCCATCGAGAACACGCCGTCGGTGGCGATCAGGATGTTGCGCGCCGGTACCGGCTCCTTGTCGAGACCGGGGCCGTCCCAGACGTCCATCCCCTCGCGGGCTTTCTTCAACGCCTCCTCCAGCGAGGTCATGTTGGCGTGTTCGTAGATGAAGCGTTTGGCTTTGCAGAGGCGGATGCCGTCGATGATGCTGGCGTGGTTGAGCGAATCGGTGACGATGGCGTCCTCGGCCCCCAGGATGCTCTCGAACAGGCCGCCGTTGGCGTCGAAGCAGGAAGAGTAGAGGATGGTGTCTTCGGTCTCGTAGAAGGCGGCGATCCGCTCCTCGAGTTGTTTATGCAGGCTCTGCGTGCCGCAGATGAAGCGCACCGAGGCCATGCCGAAGCCGAACTGGTCGAGGGCCTGGTGGGCTGCGGCGACCACGGCGGGGTGGTTGGCCAGGCCGAGGTAGTTGTTGGCGCAGAAGTTGAGCACCTCGCGCTGCGGGGCATCGGGGGGGAAGGAGACCGAGATCTCGGCCTTCTGCTCGGAGTGGATGGTCCGCTCTTCCTTGTACAGGCCCGAGTCCTTGATCTTGATCAGTTCCTGGCGGTAATCGTACTTTGCCCGTTGAAACATGCGAGCTCCTTGATGAAGGTGTCGGAATGGCTATTCTACTCCAACTCTCCCTGACGAGGAAGAGGAAGAGGAAGTGACGAGGGAAGAAGTGACGAGTGACGAGGAAGAGGGAGAAGAAGTAACGAGTGACGAGTGACGAGGAAGAGGTAACTACCTGGTCACTTGTCACTTGTCACTTGTCACTTGTCACTGATTGAGGCCTACAGCCCGAAGCGGTCGACGATCTCCTGCTTGGTCTTGAACAGGATGCCGAGTTCCCTTCCCACCTTGGTGAAGGCGGTCAGCGCCTTTTCCAGGTGGTGGGGCTCGTGGGCTGCCGACAACTGGGTGCGGATGCGCGCCTGCCCTTTGGCCACCACCGGAAAGAAGAAGCCGACGGCGTAGATCCCTTCGGCGAAGAGCGCCTTGGCGAAGTCTTGCGAGAGTTTGGCGTTGAAGAGCATCACCGGTACGATCGGCGTCTCCCCCTCTTTGATGATCAGCCCGGCCTCGGTGAGCCCTTGCCGCCAGAAGGCGGTGTTGCGCTCCAGCTTGTCGCGGCGTTCGGTGCTCTTCGAGATCAGGTCGAGGACGGCGATGGCGCCCGAGACCACCACCGGCGGGATGGTGTTGGAGAACAGGTAGGGGCGGGCTTTCTGGCGGCAGAGCTCGACCAGCTCCCGCCGTCCCGACACGCATCCGCCCGAGGCGCCGCCCAGGGCTTTGCCCAGGGTGGTGGTGATCAGGTCGATCTTGCCGAGCACGCCGAAGTGCTCGTGGGTGCCGCGGCCGGTTTTGCCGATGAAGCCCGAGCTGTGGGATTCGTCGACAAAGACCAGGGCGTCGTACTCTTCGGCCAACTCGACGATGCGGCCGAGCCTGGCCAGGTCGCCGTCCATCGAGAAGGCGCCGTCGGTGATGATCAGGCGGACCCGGGCCCCCTTGTGGAGTTGAAGCTTCTCTTCCAGGTGGTCCATGTCGGAGTGCTTGAAGGTGTCCTGCTGGGCTTTGCACAAACGCATGCCGTCGACGATCGAGGCGTGGACCAGGCGGTCGGCGATCATCACGTCCTGCTCGCCCAGCAGCGCCTCGAACACGCCAGCGTTGGCGTCCATGCAGGAGGGGAAGAGGATGGTGTCTTCGGTGCCGAGAAAGCGGGTGAGCTTTTCCTCCAGCTCTTTGTGGATGTCCTGGGTGCCGCAGATGAACCGCACCGACGACATGCCGTAGCCGCGGTGGTCGAGCCCGGCCCTGGCCGCCGCCACCACGTCGGGGTGCGAGGAGAGGCCGAGGTAGTT